>CAINEA010000959.1 GCA_903847525.1 uncultured Acetobacteraceae bacterium
TCGCGCAGAGCGGCGAAGTGATCCAAAAGAGTGCCGCTGACCGGGGTCGCCATGGGAAGCCCTCCATTCATGAGGCTCCCTACGAATCGAACTTTCAGCCGCGCCGGAAGATACCCCCCCTCAATTCAAGCGATTGCCCTGATGACGGCCCTTTCGGCGCTTGTCGTGCGGAACGCCCTGCGCTAAAGCGCCGCGTTCGCGGTCACGAATGGGGCTATGGAAGCTCTGACCGGGAACGCTTAGAGTCATGAGGGCCAACGGTTGGAAGACTGGGGGCCTTAGCGGCGCGGGCGTGGTGAAATGGTAGACACGCCAGATTTAGGTTCTGGTGGCGCAAGCCGTGGGGGTTCAAGTCCCTTCGCCCGCACCACTGGCCATCCGGCGCGCAGTTGTTTTGAGGATTTGCGGGCATATGCAGGTTACCGAGACTCTCTCCGACGGGCTGAAGCGCGCGTACACAGTTGTCGTGCCGGCCGCGGACATCGAAAGCCGCCGCATGGCGCGCCTCACCAGCTTGGGCAAGTCCCTCCGGCTGCCGGGTTTTCGCCCGGGTAAGGTGCCGCTGCCGGTCGTCCGGCAACGCTACGGTATCGCCGTGTCCGCGGAGGTCGCGGATGAGTCGGTGAACGCAGCAACCCGTAAGGTGGTGGAAGACAACGGCTTCCGCCCGGCGATGACCCCTAAGGTCGACGTCGCCGATGTCGATGCCGCGAAGGCCTCCCCGGCCGTGGACCTCGAATTCAAGATCGAGTTGGAATTGCTGCCGGACATCGCGATGCCGGACTTCGGCTCCCTCACCCTGACCCGCCTGAAGGCGATCGTAGCCGACGACAAGGTCGATGAGGCTCTGGCCAGCATGGCCAGCCGCGCCCGCGATCTGGTCGACCTGACCGAGGAAGATTTGGCAGCCCGCGGTGAGAATCAAGGCGCGGCCGATGGCGATGTGCTGAAGATCGATTTCCTCGGCAAGATCGATGGCGTGCCCTTCGAAGGCGGCACCGCGACCGATATCAACGTCGATATCGGTGGCGCCGGCTTCATCCCCGGCTTCGCCGAGCAGCTGGTGGGCGCAAAGGCTGGGGAAACCCGGACGATTACGGTGACATTCCCGGCCGATTACGGCGCCGCGAACCTCGCCGGCAAGGAAGCCACCTTCGACGTGACGGTGAAGCAGCACCTGAAATCAGTGCCGGCTGCCGTCGATGACGTGCTGGCGCAGAAGATGGGGCTGGAGACGCTGGAGGAGCTGCGCACCGCCATCACCGAACGGATGCAGGCCGATTTCGACCAGATGTCGCGCCAGCGGGTGAAACGTCAGTTGCTCGACGCTCTGTCCGGGATGGTCAGCTTCCCGACGCCGGATGTGATGACGAACCAGGAGTTCGACCAGATCTGGCAGCGCCTCACGGCCGACAAGGAAGCCGGCAAGCTGGATGAGGAAGACAAGGAAAAGGACGACGACACGCTGCGGGCGGAATACCGTGCGATCGCGGAACGCCGGGTGCGTCTGGGGCTGCTGCTCGCCGAAATCGGCCGGGTCAACGGCCTGACAGTGTCGCCCGACGAGCTGACCCGCGCCATGCGGGTCGAGGCTGGCCGCTACCCCGGCCAGGAAGCCCAGATGATGGAGTTCTTCCGCAAATACCCGCAGATGACCGACTCCCTGCGCGGCCCGATCTTCGAGGAGAAGGTGGTCGATTTCGTTCTGGAACTCGCCAAGATCACCGACGAAGTTGTGAGCCCCGAGGAACTGGCCAAGGATCCCGAGGAAACGAAGGCATCCGCCGAGGCGACGCCGGCCGCCACGGAATAATCTGGACATCGCCTGTCGCGGGGGGTGACTTCCGCGACAGGCGCCCCCATCTGGCAGGGCTATGCCCTTCCCTATAACGTGGCCGCTGGCCCGAGCTGTCAAAGGCGATACCATGATCGACCGCGATCCCGTCGAAATCTACGCCAACAACCTGGTGCCGATGGTGGTCGAACAGACTGCCCGCGGGGAGCGCGCGTATGACATTTACTCGCTCCTGCTGAAGCAGCGGATCATTTTTTTGACAGGGGCGGTTTACGATCAGGTCAGCTCGCTGATCTGCGCCCAGCTGCTGTTCCTGGAGTCGGAGAATCCATCCAAGGACATCTCCTTCTATATCTACAGCCCTGGTGGCGTGGTGTCGGCCGGCCTCGCGATCTACGACACGATGCAATACATCCGCAGTCCGGTCAGCACGGTGTGCATTGGCCAGGCGGCGTCGATGGGTAGCCTGCTGCTGTGCGCCGGTGCCAAGGGCAAGCGCTACGCGCTGCCGAACGCCCGTGTGATGGTGCATCAGCCATCGGGCGGGGCGCAGGGCCAGGCCACCGACATCGAGATTCAGGCGCGCGAGATCCTGTCGTTGCGCAAGCGGCTGAACGAGATCTACGTCTATCATACCGGCCAGCCGATCGAGGCGATCGAGCGCAAGCTGGAACGCGACAGCTACATGTCGGCTCAGGAAAGTCTGGAGTTCGGCATCGTGGATGAGGTCGTCGAGAACCGGCCGACGACATCCGAGGACGCGTCCAAGGGCTGAGACACCGATTCCTCCCTTTGCGAAGGGCCGCGCCGGTCACTGTCGACGTCTCAATGGCGCGGTCCGTCAGCCAATAAAATCAATAGCTTCCGTACGTTAAGGGCCGGTTTGGGCCGGTCTGCCTTCATATAAGCGCAACAAGGCGCGGCGATAACCTTGTCCCCTGGCGCGAGTGAGGGGTAGAATTCCCCATTGTGCCCCCGGGCGTCCCGGGGAGGAGTGCGCATGAGCAAGTCCGGCGATTCGAAGAACACCCTCTACTGCTCGTTCTGCGGGAAGTCGCAGCACGAGGTCCGCAAGCTGATCGCCGGTCCCACGGTGTTCATCTGCGATGAGTGTGTGGAGCTCTGCATGGATATCATCCGTGAGGAGCATAAGACCCACATGGTCAAATCCCGCGACGGGGTGCCCACCCCGCGTGAGATATGCAAGGTGCTGGACGACTACGTGATCGGCCAGGATCACGCCAAGAAGGTACTCGCCGTCGCGGTGCACAACCACTACAAGCGCCTCGCGCACGGGGCGAAGAACAACGACGTCGAGATCGCCAAGTCCAATATTTTGCTCCTGGGACCCACGGGTTCCGGCAAGACGCTGCTGGCGCAGACCCTGGCGCGCATCCTCGACGTGCCCTTTACGATGGCCGACGCCACCACCCTGACTGAAGCGGGCTACGTGGGCGAGGATGTGGAAAACATCATCCTCAAGTTGCTGCAATCGGCCGACTACAACGTGGAGCGGGCGCAGCGCGGGATCGTGTACATCGACGAGGTCGATAAGATCTCCCGCAAGTCGGATAATCCCTCCATTACGCGCGATGTGTCCGGCGAGGGTGTGCAGCAGGCGCTGCTGAAGATCATGGAAGGGACTGTCGCGTCGGTTCCCCCGCAAGGCGGCCGCAAGCATCCCCAACAGGAATTCCTGCAGGTCGACACCACCAACATCCTGTTCATCTGCGGTGGCGCGTTCTCCGGCCTCGAGCGGATCATCGGCAACCGCGGCAAGGGTTCGGGCATCGGTTACGGCGCCGAGGTGCGCGATCCCGACGAACGCCGTATGGGCACCATCCTGCGCGAGGTGGAACCCGAGGATCTGCTGAGGTTCGGCCTGATCCCCGAGTTCATCGGCCGCCTGCCGGTCATCGCGACTTTGGAAGACCTGGACGAAAAGGCGCTGACCGAGATCCTGACCAAGCCCAAGAACGCCCTGACCAAGCAATACGCCCGGCTGTTCGAGATGGAAGGCGTGAAGCTGTCGTTCACCGAGGATGCCCTGAAGGCGATCGCGACCCGCGCGATCTCCCGCAAGACTGGCGCCCGTGGATTGCGGTCCATCATGGAACAGATTCTGCTGACCACGATGTACGACCTTCCAGGCCTCGAGGGCGTGGAAGAAGTCGTGATTAACGGCGAAGTGGCGGAATCCCGGGCAGCGCCTTTGTTCATGTACGGCAAGGAGCGGGCGGAACACAGCGCGTAAGCAAGCTGCCGTCATCCCCGGGGTTTGACCCGAGGACCGGCCCCAAACGCCGGTGGTGACGGCGGTCTCCGGATCAAGCCCCGGAGATGACGAATTGGGAACTGCCCCGTACAAACTCACGATGACAGAGTTTCAAGGTCTTGTGTCACGATGCCTCGCAGCCGATATGCATCTTCAAACGACGGGCGTGACAAACCCGTGAAGGCGCGATCCGTGCCGCTGTTGGGCGGATTGTGCGCCGACTGTCCTTCAGGAGGTCAACCATGACGGAAACAAACCGGTCCATCCCGGAAAAGCCGCAACGCTCAGCTAAGGGCGACCTGCTCGCTGTGCTGCCGCTGCGCGATATCGTCGTCTTCCCGCACATGATCGTGCCATTGTTCGTGGGGCGGGAGAAATCCGTCCGAGCGCTGGAAGCGGTGATGAAGGACGACAAGCAGATCCTGCTGGTCGCCCAGAAGAACGCCACCCAGGACGATCCCTCGGTCGATGACATCTACCGCGTTGGTACCGTGTCCACGATTCTGCAGCTGCTGAAGCTGCCGGATGGGACGGTGAAGGTGCTGGTGGAAGGCGGCAAACGCGCCAAGATCACCGGGTTCAAAGAAACCGAGGCGTATTTCGAGGCCGTTGTCGAACCGATGCCCGACACCGGCGCCGACCGTAAGGACATGGAATCGCTCGGTCGTAGCGTCGTTTCCCAGTTCGAGCAGTACATCAAGCTGAACAAGAAGATTGCGCCGGAGGTGCTGGTTTCGCTGAACCAGATTTCCGAACCGTCGAAGCTCGCCGACACGGTCGCGAGCCATCTGAACCTCAAGATTCCAGAAAAGCAGGACCTGCTGGAAATCGCCAAGGTGGGCGACCGGCTGGAGAAAGTGTTCGGCCACATGGAATCCGAGATGGGGGTGCTGCAGGTCGAGAAGAAGATCCGCAACCGCGTCAAGAAGCAGATGGAGAAGACCCAGCGCGAGTACTATCTGAACGAGCAGCTGAAGGCGATCCAGAAGGAGCTGGGCGAAGGCGAAGACGGCAAGGACGAGAACGCCGAGCTGGAAGCCCGCATCAAGAAAACCCGCTTCACCAAGGAAGCGCGGGAAAAGGCGATGCAGGAGCTCAAGAAGCTCAAGACCATGAGCCCCATGAGCGCCGAGGCCACGGTGGTGCGCAACTACCTGGATTGGATGCTGTCCATCCCCTGGAAGAAGCGCAGCAAGATCAACAACGACGTGATCGCGGCCGAAAAAGTACTGAACGACGACCACTACGGTTTGGAGAAGGTCAAGGAACGCATCATCGAGTACCTGGCCGTGCAGGCGCGCAGCCCCAAGGTCCGGGGCGCGATCCTATGCCTGGTGGGCCCGCCTGGCGTCGGCAAGACGTCTCTGGGCAAGTCCATCGCGCGTGCCACCGGCCGCAGCTTCGTGCGCATGTCGCTGGGCGGCGTGCGGGATGAAGCCGAAGTCCGCGGCCACCGGCGCACCTATATCGGGTCGATGCCCGGCAAGGTGATCCAAGGCATGAAGAAGGCCAAGACCTCCAACCCGCTGTTCCTGCTCGACGAGATCGACAAGCTGGGCCAGGACTGGCGCGGCGACCCGTCCTCGGCGCTGCTGGAGGTGCTGGACCCCGAACAGAACAGCACGTTCGCCGATCACTATCTGGAGGTCGATTACGACCTGTCGGACGTGATGTTCGTGACCACGGCCAACAGCCTGCGCATGCCGCAGCCGCTGATGGACCGCATGGAGATCATCCGCATCCCCGGCTACACCGAGGATGAGAAGGTGGAAATCGCCAAGCGCCATTTGATTGCCAAGCAGTCGGAGGCGCATGGGCTGAAGCCAGACGAGTGGTCGTTGTCGGAGGATGGGCTGCGCGACCTGATCCGCTACTACACCCGCGAAGCCGGCGTGCGGAATCTGGAGCGTGAGATCGCCAACCTCGCCCGCAAGGCGGTGAAGGAGATCGTCACCAGCAAGACCGTCAAGAAGGTCGTGGTCACCCGTAAGAACCTCGAGAAGTTCGCCGGGGTGAAGAAGTTCCGCTACGGCGAGACTGAGGCCGAGGACATGGTCGGCGTCGTCACCGGCTTGGCCTGGACCGAAGTGGGCGGCGAGATACTGACCATCGAATCGGTCATGCTGCCCGGTAAGGGCAACATCAAGCAGACCGGCAAGCTGGGCGACGTGATGCAGGAAAGCGTATCGGCGGCATTGAGTTACGTGCGCAGCCGGTCGATCAAGTTCGGCATCAAGCCGACCCTGTTCGAAAAGCGCGACATCCACGTGCACGTGCCGGAAGGGGCGACGCCGAAGGACGGTCCGTCGGCCGGCGTCGCCATGGCAACCTCGCTGGTGTCCGTGCTGACCGGCATTCCCGTGCGCCGCGATGTCGCGATGACCGGGGAAATCACGCTGCGCGGCCGCGTGTTGCCGATTGGCGGCTTGAAGGAGAAGCTGCTGGCAGCCCTGAGGTCGGGGATCACCACGGTGTTCATCCCGAAAGAAAACGAGAAGGATCTTGCGGAAATCCCTGACAACGTGAAGAAGGGCCTGAAAATCATCGCCGTCGCCGATGTGGATGAGGTGATCGCCCAGGCGCTGGCTCGTCGCCCAGTCGCGATCGAGTGGGAGGAACCGCCGGAGCCGGTGGCGACCGCCGCGCAGCCGGTCACGGCTTCCCTGCCGCATTGATGAAGGGGCGGCTCGCCGAAATAACATCGGCGGGCCGCCACCTTTCATTGACGCGGCCCCGACCCCGCCCTTAGTAACGCCCTCCGCCCGGGGCTTCGTCCCGGCGGACCGACCCTGTTTTCGAGAGGAAAGTGTACCAGTGAACAAGTTGGACCTCATCACGGCCGTGGCGGCCGCATCGGACCTCCCGCGTGCCAAGGCGACCGAGGCGGTCGACGCGGTTTTCGCCGCTATTGGCGGCGCCCTGAAGAAGAAGGAAGAGGTCCGTCTGATCGGCTTCGGCACCTTCGCCGCCGCGACCCGCAAGGCCAGCACCGGCCGCAACCCGCGCACTGGCGAGGAAATGCAGATCCCCGAGTCGACCACGGTCCGCTTCAAGGTCGGCAAGCAGTTGAAAGACTCGGTGAACTAAAGCTGGCGTCATCTGTCCGCGTCATGGCCGTCCCCGGACTTGATCCGGGGATCATCCCGGCCATGACGACGTTTAGGTTGGGCGGTTAGCTCAGCGGTAGAGCGTCTCGTTTACACCGAGAGGGCCGGCGGTTCGAATCCGTCACCGCCCACCATTGGTTGACGTTACCGGCGGCGGGGCTTAAACGCCGCCGCCTGCCGTATGCGGGAGTAGCTCAGTTGGTTAGAGCGCCGGCCTGTCACGCCGGAGGTCGCGGGTTCGAGCCCCGTCTCTCGCGCCAGTTTCCCTAGAGGGCTGGCGCACTCGGTTTCCTGCGAACCCGATCCGGTATTCTATTCCGTTCCGCTTGGGCGAGGACCGGCCCAATCACACCGATATCGGGACAAACTCACCGACAATCCGGCAAACCCGCCTTGACGTCGCTGCCCGCCCAGCCTAAACGCCGCCTCCTTGCTGCGGGAGTAGCTCAGTTGGTTAGAGCGCCGGCCTGTCACGCCGGAGGTCGCGGGTTCGAGCCCCGTCTCTCGCGCCAGCAGCAAATTTTCCCCCTTGATCCGAAGATTGGCCTTTTTCAATGCCCCGGCCCCTATGGCGGTCGCGGCGGGATGGGGGTATATCCGGCGCGTCTAGCCTCCCGACCACGCGCGACGCCGCGCGACGAACCAGGATGAGTGGAACCGCGATGCAGCCAGTCCTCTACGGCTACCTGCCCATCCTCGTGTTTTTGGTCATTGCCGGCGGAATTGCCGTGGCGATGGTCGGAGGATCGCTGCTTCTGGCGCGCCAGAAGCCCTACCCGGAAAAATTGTCCGCATATGAGTGCGGGTTCGAGGCGTTCGACGACGCCCGCCGCCGCTTCGACGTGCGGTATTATCTGGTCGCCATCCTGTTCATCATCTTCGACCTGGAGGTGGCGTTCCTGTTTCCCTGGGCCGTGGCGCTCAAGGGGATCGGTGCATTCGGCTTCTGGTCGATGATCGCCTTCCTGGGCGTGCTCACCGTCGGTTTCATCTACGAATGGTGCAAGGGCGCCTTGGACTGGGAGTGACCGGCACATGAGCACGACATTAGCCTGGAACGGCACCGCCCTACCTCCCGGACCTGAGCAGGACGCGGTGCTGAAGGGCATCACCGGCGAGATCGAGAATAAGGGCTTCATCGTCGCCAACCTCGATAAGGTGGTGAACTGGGCCCGCACCGGCAGCCTGTGGCCGATGACGTTCGGTTTGGCCTGCTGCGCGGTTGAGATGATCCATGCCTACATGCCGCGCTACGACCTCGACCGTCTAGGCATCATCCCGCGCGCCTCACCGCGGCAGTCCGACGTGATGATCGTGGCGGGCACGTTGACCAACAAAATGGCCCCGGCGCTGCGGAAGGTTTACGACCAGATGCCCGAGCCACGGTGGGTGATCAGCATGGGCAGCTGCGCCAATGGCGGCGGCTACTACCATTATTCGTATTCGGTGGTGCGTGGCTGCGACCGGGTGGTGCCGGTCGATGTCTACGTGCCGGGCTGCCCGCCCACGGCCGAAGCACTGGTGTACGGAATTATGCAGTTGCAGAAGAAAATCCGCCGCACGGGGACCATTCTCCGTGGCTGAGGAAGCGCAGACCGAGGCTCCTCCTCCGCTGCCGGAACCGACGGCAGCGGAGTTATTCGCCGCCGCGGTCGCGACGTTGCCGGGTGTCACCGGGACTCGCTGGCAACACGGCGAATTGACGGTCGATGCGCAGCGCGACTCCATTGTCGCACTGTCCGCCGCGTTGCGCGACGACAAGCGGTTCGCGTTTGCGCAGCTTATGGACCTCTGCGGCGTCGATTGGCCGGAACGGGCGGAGCGGTTCGAGGTCGTCTACAACCTGCTTTCGGTGTCGCTGAACCAGCGCATTCGTGTGGTGGTGACAGCCGATGAGGTGACTCCTGTGCCATCGGTCCACGGGATCTGGCCCGTCGCGACCTGGTGGGAACGCGAGGCCTGGGACCTGTTTGGCATTATCTTTTCCGGCCAACCCGATCTGCGCCGCATCCTGACGGATTATGGGTTCGAGGGGCATCCGTTACGCAAGGATTTCCCACTGACCGGCTATGTCGAGCTGCGCTACGATGAGGACCGCAAGGCCGTGGTATACGAGCCGGTGAAACTGACGCAGGATTTCCGCAGTTTTGATTTTCTCTCCCCATGGGAGGCTCTGACCACCCTGCCGGGCGATGAGAAAGTGTTCACCGATCGGGCGAAGGGCTGACACGATGAGCGAAGTCATTGCCCCCATTGGCGCGCCGGCCACCAGACAGGTCGAGATCGACAGCCACTCCATCAATTTCGGCCCGCAGCACCCGGCCGCGCATGGTGTGTTGCGGCTGATCCTGGAACTGGACGGCGAAATCGTCGAACGCGCCGATCCGCATATCGGCCTGCTGCATCGCGGCACGGAGAAGCTGATCGAGTTCAAGACCTACATGCAGGCGGTGCCGTATTTCGATCGTCTCGATTACGTCTCGCCGATGTGCGAGGAACACGCGTTCGCGTTGGCGGTCGAGAAGCTGCTGGGCATCACCGTGCCGGATCGCGGCCAGTGGATCCGGGTGCTGTTCTCGGAAATCACCCGCGTGCTGAACCATCTGCTGAACCTTACGACCTATGCGCTGGATGTGGGTGCGATCACCCCGGCGCTGTGGGGGTTCGAGGAACGCGAGAAGCTCATGGAATTTCATGAGGCTGCGTCAGGTGCGCGTTTGCATGCGAATTATTTCCGGCCAGGGGGTGTGGCGAAAGACCTACCGGCGGGGCTGACCGATCGGATCGCGGCGTGGGCCGAGACGTTCCCAAAATTTATCGACGATCTGGAAGGGCTGCTGACCCACAACCGGATCTGGAAGCAGCGCACCGTCGATATCGGTGTGTTCTCGGCCGAACAGGCCCTGGCCTGGGGTTTCAGCGGTCCGCCGTTGCGTGCCTCCGGTGTGCCGTGGGACCTCCGGCGGTCGCAGCCATACGATAAATACGCCGAGGTGGATTTCCAGATCCCCGTCGGGCGCAATGGCGACTGCTACGACCGTTATTTGATGCGCATTTATGAAGCGCGAGAGAGCGTGAAAATCATCAAGCAGGCGCTGGCGAAAATGAAGCCGGGGCCGGTGAAGGTGCAGGACCGCAAATTCAGCCCGCCCACCCGCGGTGAGATGAAGCGGTCGATGGAAGCGCTGATTCACCACTTCAAGCTCTACACCGAAGGGTATCACGTGCCGGAAGGCGCGACCTACACGGCGGTGGAAAGTCCTAAGGGCGAGTTTGGCGTCTATCTGGTCGCTGACGGCACCAACAAGCCGTACCGGTGCAAGATCCGCTCGACCGGGTTCGCGTTTTTGCAGGCCGTGGATGTCATGGCCAAACGGCACATGCTGGCCGACGTTTGTGCGATCATCGGATCGCTGGACGTCGTGTTCGGCGAGATCGACAGGTAGACCATGGCATTGGCAGTTTCTCATCAGTTCGAGCAGCCGGCGTCTTTCTCGTTCGATGCCGAGTCCGAAGCAGAACTCGCGACGCTGATCGCGCGTTACCCGGCCGGCAAGCAGGCCAGCGCGGTCATTCCGGGTTTGTACGTAGTGCAGCACCAGATGAAGCGCCAGACTGGCAGCGCCTGGGTGCCGGTGAAGGGCATGGATGTCCTTGCCGAACGGCTGGGCATGGCGCCGATCCGCGTCTACGAGGTCGCGACGTTCTATTACATGTTCAACATGGAGCCGATCGGAAAATACCATCTCCAGGTTTGCACCACGACCCCCTGCTGGCTGCGCGGATCGGATGAGATCGTCGAAGCCTGCCGCCGGGAAACCGGGATCAAGGGGTGGAAAGAGACGTCCGCCGACGGGATGTTCACCATGACGGAGGTCGAATGCGTCGGCGCCTGCGTCAACGCGCCGATCCTGCAGGTGGACGACGATTATTATGAAGATCTGAACGCGGAACGGGTCAGCGCGCTGATCGCGGCGCTGCGCCGGGGCGAGAAACCGCCGGTGGGCTCGACGATCGGGCGGCAAACATCCGCGCCTGAAGGCGGGCCGACCACCTTGCTGTTCGCGCCGGAGGCTTGAGCGATGCTGCAAGATAAAGACCGCGTCTTCACCAACCTCTACGGCGTGCATGACCCCTTGTTGAAGGGCGCGCGTTCGCGGGGCGATTGGGACAATACGGCGGCGATTTTGGCGCGCGGACGCGATGCGATCATCGACGAAATGAAGAAATCCGGCCTGCGCGGCCGCGGCGGTGCGGGATTTCCGACCGGGCTGAAATGGTCGTTCATGCCGAAGCAGTCGACGCTGCCCGGCTATCTGGTGGTGAACGCCGACGAATCCGAACCCGGCACCTGCAAGGACCGCGACATCCTGCGGCACGACCCGCACAAATTGGTGGAAGGTTGCCTGGTCGCGGGCTTCGCCATGGGCGCCTGCGCGGCCTACATCTACGTGCGCGGCGAATTCTACAATGAAGGCCGCATGCTCCAGGCGGCGGTCGATGAGGCGTACGAGGCCGGGCTGATCGGCAAGAACGCCTGCGGGTCCGGCTACGACTACGATGTCTACGTGCATCGCGGCGCCGGCGCCTACATTTGCGGCGAGGAAACCGCGCTGATCGAAAGCCTTGAGGGCAAGAAGGGCATGCCGCGCATGAAGCCGCCGTTCCCGGCGGGCGTGGGTCTTTATGGTTGCCCCTCCACGGTGAACAATGTCGAAAGCATCGCGGTGGCGCCGACCATCCTGCGGCGCGGCGCAGAGTGGTTCACCAGCCTCGGCCGGCCGAACAATTCCGGTCAGAAAGTGTTCTGCATTTCCGGCCATGTGAATAAGCCCTGCAATGTCGAGGAAGAACTCGGCGTCCCCATGCGCGAATTGATCGAGCGTTACGCCGGCGGCGTGCGCGGCGGCTGGGACAATCTGCTGGCGGTGATCCCCGGCGGGGCGTCGGTGCCGCTCATCCCCAAATCGGTTTGCGACGATGTGCTGATGGATTTCGACTCCTTGCGGAATGTCCGCAGCGGCTTGGGCACCGCCGCCGTCATCGTCATGGACAAATCCACCGACCTGATCAAAGCCATCGCACGCCTGTCGAAATTCTACATGCATGAGAGCTGCGGCCAGTGCACCCCATGCCGCGAGGGCACAGGCTGGATGTGGCGCGTCATGACCCGCATGGTCGAGGGCAAGGCGAACATCGACGAAATCGACACGCTGGAGCAGGTGACGAAGCAGGTCGAAGGGCACACAATCTGCGCCCTCGGCGACGCGGCGGCCTGGCCGATCCAGGGGCTGATCCGGCATTTCCGGCCGGTGATGGAAGAACGGATCAACGCCTACAAAGCGCGGATCGCATCGCCTTCGCGTATGGCGGCGGAGTAGGGACATGCCGAAACTCACCATCGACGGGATTGAGGTCGAAGTCCCGGCCGGTTCCACCATTCTGCAGGCCGCTGAGGTCGCCGGGATCGAAATCCCACGCTTCTGCTACCACGAACGCCTGTCGGTCGCCGGCAATTGCCGCATGTGCCTGGTCGAGGTGGAGAAGACCCCGCCGAAACCCATCGCCTCCTGCTCCTACCCGGTCGGTGAGGGCATGGTCGTCCACACCGACACCCCGATGGTCCGCAACGGCCGCCGTGGCGTGATGGAATTCCTGCTGATCAACCATCCGCTGGACTGCCCGATCTGCGACCAGGGCGGCGAGTGCGACCTGCAGGATCAGGCCGTGGGCTTTGGGTCGGATCATTCCCGCTACGCCGAGAACAAGCGGGCGGTGAAGGACAAGAACCTCGGCCCCTTGGTGAAGACCACGATGACGCGCTGCATCCATTGCACGCGTTGCATCCGGTTCATCACCGAGGTCGCGGGCGTCCCCGAACTCGGCGCGACGAACCGAGGCGAGCATATGGAAGTCGGCACCTACGTCGAAAAGGCGCTTTCTTCCGAGCTGTCGGGTAATATCATCGATCTTTGCCCGGTCGGCGCGCTGACCTCGAAGCCCTACGAGTTCGTCGCCCGCCCCTGGGAACTGGCCAAAGTCGACAGCATCGACGTGCTGGACGCGGTCGGCACCAACATCCGTATCGACTCGCGCGGGCCGGAAGTGCTGCGCATCCTCCCGCGCCTGAATGAGGACGTGAACGAGGAATGGCTGGGCGATAAATCCCGCTTCGCCATCGACGGGCTGAAGCGCCGCCGCCTCGACCGCCCCTGGCTGAAGCGGGACGGCAAGCTGCAGGCGGTTTCCTGGGCCGAGGCATTCACGGCCATCGCCGACAAGGTCAAGGGGCTCACGGGCGACCGGATCGGCGCCATTGCCGGCGATCTGTGCGACGCCGAGAGCATGCTGGCGCTGAAGGATCTGATGGCGTCCCTGGGTTCGGCCAACACCGATTGCCGCCAGGACGGCGCGCGTCTCGACACCAGCCGGCGGGATTTCTACAGCTTCAACACCTCCATCCCCGCGATCGAGGAAGCCGACGCGGTGCTGATCATCGGGTCCAACCCGCGCAAGGAAGCGCCGGTGTTGAACGCCCGCATCCGCAAAGCCTTTGTCGCCAGCGGGATGCCGATTGGGGTGATCGGGGCTGAAACCGATTTGACCTACAAGGTGACGTACCTCGGCATCGATCCATCCGTCATCAACGCGCTGCACGATGGTTCGCACCCCTTCGCGGAAACGCTGCGCGCGGCCAAAAAGCCGCTGATTATCCTGGGGCAGGGTGCCTTGGCGCGCGCCGACGGCAGTGCGGTTTTGGCGGCGGCGTGGCGTCTGGCCGGATCGGTCGGCGCGCTGACCGCCGATTGGCACGGCTTTAACGTCCTCCACACAGCCGCCGCTCGCGTTGGCGGTTTGGACCTGGGCTTCGTCCCGGGGCATGGGGGAAAGTCCGTCGCGCAAATGCTGGACGGCGGCGTCGATGTCCTCTGGCTGCTGGGCGCGGATGAGTTCGACACCGCGCGCATCGGTGCCAACACCTTCGTCGTCTACCAGGGCCATCACGGCGATGCTGGCGCGCATCGGGCCGACGTGATCCTGCCGGGCGCGGCGTACACCGAGAAGTCCGGCACCTACGTCAATACCGAAGGCCGGGTGCAGCGCGGCTTCATGGCGGTCTATCCCCCCGGCGACGCGCGTGAGGACTGGACGATTATCAGAGCCTTCAGCCAGCTGACCGGCAAGACGCTGCCCTACGACACCATCGACGCGCTGCGGCAGCGGCTGGAGCAGGTGAACATCGCCTTCTCCCGCATCGGCTACCTGCCGCGCTTCGGCTGCTCCGACCTGACCGCGCCCTCCGGCGATCCGGCGGCGCTCAGCGATGCGCCGTTCGCCCCGGCGGTGGAGAACTACTACCAGACGGACCCGATTAGCCGGTCCAGCCCGACCATGGATGCCTGCACACAGACCGCGCGTGGCACCCACCTCGCGGCGGCGGCGGAGTAGGGCGATGATCGATACTGTCGTAAATTTCCTCCTGCATACCGACCTCGGCCGGGTCATTCTGACCGTCATCGAGGCGCTGGCGCTCATCGTGCCGCTGCTGATTGGTGTGGCGTACCTGACCTATGCCGAACGCAAGGTCATGGCGGCGATGCAGCTCCGCAAGGGGCCGAACGTGGTCGGGCCGTTCGGGCTATTCCAGCCCTTTGCCGATGCCATCAAGATGGTCACCAAGGAGACGGTGATCCCGTCCGGCGCCAACCGAGTGCTGTTCATCATGGCGCCGATGTTGACGTTTATTCTGGCGATCCTGGCCTGGGCGGTGGTGCCGGTCGACGATGGCTGGGCAATCGCCAACATCAATGTCGGTATTCTCTACCTGTTCGCGATCAGCTCGCTCGGCGTTTACGGCGTCATCATCGCCGGCTGGGCGTCCAACTCGAAATACGCCTTCCTCGGCGCCATGCGCTCCGCCGCGCAGATGGTCAGCTACGAAGTCTCCATGGGTTTTGTCCTCGTCACCGTCATGCTGTGCACTGGCAGCCTGAACCTGACCGATATCGTGCGGGCGCAGACGCATCTGTGGTACTGTATTCCGCTGTTTCCGATGTTCGTGATCTTCTTCATCTCGGCGCTGGCGGAAACCAACCGTTCCCCGTTCGACATTCCCGAAGGCGAATCGGAGATCGTGGCGGGCTTCTTCGTTGAATACAGTTCCATGAGCTTCGGGCTGTTCTTCCTCGGTGAATACGCGAACATGATCCTCATGAGTTCGTTGACCACCATCCTGTTCCTGGGCGGTTGGCTGGCGCCGTTCAACATGGAGCCGTTCACCTGGATCCCCGGCGTGTTTTGGTTCCTGGGCAAGGTGTTCCTGTGCCTGTTCGTGTTCATCTGGGTGCGCGCCACCTTCCCGCGCTACCGCTACGACCAGCTGATGCGCCTGGGCTGGAAAGTTTTTCTCCCGTTGTCGCTTGGCTGGCTGGTGCTGACGGCCGGCGCTCTGGTTGCCTTTGGGTGGCTGCCCCATGCTTGATCCGATAGGAGCCCGCTGACCATGGCATTTCTGGACCGCACTGCGCGCAGCCTGATGCTCGGCGAACTCGTCGCCGGCATGAGCCTGACGCTGCGCTACTTCTTCAAGCCGAAGGTTACGATCAACTACCCCTATGAAAAGGGACCGATCAGCCCGCGCTTTAAGGGCGAACACGCCCTTCGCCGCTACCCCAACGGGGAAGAACGCTGCATCGCTTGCAAGCTGTGCGAGGCCGTTTGCCCGGCGCAGGCCATCACCATTGAGGCCGAGCCGCGCGAAGATGGCTCCCGCCGGACCACGCGCTACGACATCGACATGACGAAATGCATCTATTGCGGTCTGTGCGAGGAAGCCTGCCCGGTCGATGCGATCGTCGAGGGGCCGAATTTCGAGTTCGCCACCGAAACGCGGGAAGAGTTGTTCTATAACAAGGACAAGCTGCTGGCGAACGGTGATCGCTGGGAACCGGAACTTGCCCGCCGCCTGGAGCTGGACGCGCCCTACCGATGATCACCGAGATCCTCTTTTACCTGTTCGCGACCGTGCTGGTGGCTTCCGCCGCGACGGTCGTGAGCGCGCGCAACCCCGTGCACTCCGTGTTGTTCCTGATCCTGGCGTTCTTCAATGCCGCCGCCTTGTTCCTGATCGCGGGGGCCGAGTTCCTGGCGATGACCCTGGTCATCGTCTACGTCGGCGCGGTCGCGGTGTTGTTCCTGTTCGTTGTGATGATGCTGGATGTGGATTTCATCCAGTTGCGCAGCGGCTTCCAGAAATATCTGCCGGTCGGCGCACTGGTCGGCGCGGTGCTGTTTGTGGAATTGCTCAGCGTGATCGGCGGCTGGAAGTTCGCCCCGCAGGCCGGGCAGCTGCGCTTCGCGCCGATCGTGTCGACGGTATCGAATACCGAGGCGTTGGGCCGCATTCTTTATACAGACTACGTCTTCCTGTTCCAGGCTGCCGGTTTGGTGCTTTTGGTGGCGATGATCGGTGCCATCGTGCTGACGCTGCGCGACCGCAAGACGTCACGCCATCAGAGCATCCGCCAGCAGACCGAACGCAAGGTCGGCGACACGCTGGAAATGGTGACCATGTCGCTTGGGACCGGAACCGGCACGGAATTCTACCGGCCGAAGGTCGAGGAAGCCGTGGACGCCGAGCCCGTGGATCATGGCCATGGGGGGCATGGGCATGGGCACTGACGTTATGGCCCCACACCCGTCATCCTCGGGCTTGACCCGAGGACCCCAAGCGGCACCAGCGGTGATTTCGGCGGTCCTCGGGTCAAGCCCGAGGATGACGCAGAGCGCTACGAAGATGACGAGAAAGGAAAGCCGAGCATGCTAGCCGTCGGCCTCGGCCATTACCTCGTCGTCTCCGCCATTCTTCTGGTGCTCGGTATTTTCGGCATCTTCCTGAACCGGAAGAACGTCATCGTCATTCTGATGGCGATCGAACTGATCCTGCTGGCGGTGAACCTGAACTTCGTCGCGTTTTCGGCGGCACTCGGCGATCTCACGGGCCAGGTGATGGCCATGCTGGTGCTGACCGTCGCGGCGGCCGAGGCGGCCATCGGACTGGCTATTGTCGTGATCTATTTCCGCAACCGCGGATCGATTCAGGTTGAAGACGTCAACCTGATGAAGGGCTGACATGATCTACGCTCTTGCCGTTTTCGCGCCGCTCGCCGGCGCCATGGTCTCCGGCCTGCTGGGTCGGGCGATCGGCGACCGAGCAGCGATGGCTGCTTCGGTGCTGGGCATGGTGGTGGCCGCGATCTGCGGGCCGCTGGCGTTCTTCCAGCTGACCAGCGACGTCGCGCATCCCGGCGTGCTGGACCTCGGAACATGGATGGAGGCCGGTAAATTCCACGTCGAGTGGGCGCTGCGCTACGACACGCTATCGGCCGCGATGGTGGCCATGGTGTCGTTCGTCGCGATGCTCATCCACGTCTATTCGATCGGCTATATGGCGCACGATTCCTACCCGAGGTACCGGTTCTTCGCCTATTTGTCGCTGTTCACGTTCGCCATGCTGATGCTGGTGACGGCTGACAATCTGGCGCAGCTGTTCTTCGGGTGGGAGGGCGTGGGCCTCTGCTCGTATTTGTTGATCGGCTACTGGTATGACCGTCCGAGTGCCTGCGCCGCGGCGATCAAGGCTTTCATCGTCAACCGGGTGGCCGATCTACCCTTCGCCGTCGGATTGGCGCTGATCTTCTTCAAATTCGGCTCGATTGAGTTCGCCACCATCTTCCCCGCCGTCGCGCAGCACGGCCACGACACTTACATGTTGTTCGGCACGAGCTTCTCGGCCATCGAGGTCATCGGCTTCCTGCTGTTCATTGGCGCCATGGGCAAGTCCGCGCAGTTGGGCCTGCACGTGTGGTTGCCGGACGCGATGGAGGGCCCCACGCCGGTGTCCGCGCTGATCCATGCCGCGACGATGGTGACCGCTGGGGTGTTCCTGATGGCGCGCATGTCGCCGCTGATGGAATACGCGCCCTACGCGCTGGGATTCGTGACCTTCATCGGCGCCTCCACGGCGCTGTTCGCGGCGACCGTCGGATGCTGCCAGAACGACATCAAGCGGGTGATCGCCTATTCCACCTGTTCGCAGCTGGGATACATGTTCGTGGCCGCGGGCGTGGGCGCCTACCAGGCATCGGTGTTCCATCTGATCACTCACGCCTTCTTCAAGGCGCTGCTGTTCCTGGCCGCGGGCTCCGTCATCCACGCGATGTCGGATGAGCAGGACCTGCGCAAGATGGGCGGGCTGGCGAAGCTGATCCCCTGGACCTGCACGGTCATGTGGATCGGCAATCTGGCGCTGGCCGGTATCCCGCCGCTGGCGGGATCCTACTCCAAGGACGCGATCATCTCCGCCGCCTTCGCCGCCCACTCCAGCGTCGGCAATTACGCCTTCATCTGCACTGTGCTGGCCGCGTTCCTGACCGCTTTCTACTCCTGGCGGCTTCTGTTCATGTGCTTCCACGGCCGCTCGCGCGCCGACCACCATGTGCTATCGCACGTGCACGAAAGCCCCTGGGCGATGGTGGGACCGCTGCTGGTGTTGGCCGTCGGCGCGGTCACCGCCGGCTGGGCGTTGCATGGCTGGTTTATTGGCGAGGAGTGGAAGCACTTCTGGGCCGGCAGCATCTTCAATGGCCCGCACAACGAGATCATCGAGCATCTCGAACACGTGCCGGGCTGGGTCGAGACCGCGCCGCTGGTGGTGGGTTTGGCTGGCATCGCGCTGGCCTACTACATGTACATGCTCAGCCCGCTGACCCCGATCCGCCTGGCGGAGCGGTTTGGCGGCCTGTACCGCTTCCTGCTGAACAAGTGGTATTTCGACGAGCTCTATGACTGCATCATCGTGCGGCCGCTGTTCCGCGTCTCTCGCGTGTTTTGGCAGACCGGCGATGCCACGCTGATCGACGGGGTCCCCAATGGGCTCGCCTGGCTGACCAGCGGATCCTCCCGCCAGATCGTGAAACTCCAGACGGGGTCGCTCGCGGTCTACGCTTTCTCGATGCTGATCGGCGTTGTCGTGCTGGTCGGTCTCTTCATGATCTGCCGGTGAGTCCGATGAACGCAGCAGGCAATATCATGGGCTTCCCGCTCCTCTCACTGATCACCTGGCTGCCGATGGTCGGTGTCGCGGTTATTTTATCAATTCGCGGTGACGAGAAGACCGTCGCTTCCAACGCCCGCTGGACGGCGCTTTGGACCAGCCTGATCGTTCTGGTCATCTCCCTCGTGATCTGGGTGAAGTTCGACCGGTCGGAAGCCGGGTTCCAGTTCGTCGAGAACGTGGCGTGGCTGCCCGAGTATAAAGTCGGGTACAAAATGGGCATCGATGGCATTTCCGTGCTGTTCGTGCTGCTGTCCACCGTCCTGACCCCGATCTGCATCCTCGCGAGCTGGGAGAGCATCCAGACCAAGGTGCGCGAGTTCATGGCCGCGTTCCTGATCCTGGAAACGATGATGGTGGGCATGTTCTGCGCCCTGGATTTCGTCGTGTTCTACATGTTCTTCGAGGCCGTGCTGATCCCGATGTATCTCATCATCGGCGTCTGGGGCGGGCCGCGCCGGGTATACGCGGCGGTCAAATTCTTCCTGTTCACGCTGACGGGGTCGGTGCTGATGCTGCTGGCGCTGCTGGCCATGTGGTTGATGGCCGGCACGACCGACATCCCGACCCTGATGCACACACACTTCCCGCTGGGGATGCAGAAGTGGCTGTTCCTGGCTTTCTTCGCGTCATTTGCCGTGAAGGTGCCGATGTGGCCGGTGCACACCTGGTTGCCCGACGCGCACGTGGAGGCTCCGACAGCAGGATCGGTCATCCTGGCTGGGGTGCTGTTGAAGATGGGGGCCTACGGGTTCATCCGCTTCTCCATCCCCATGCTGCCGGACGCATCCGCCTATTTCGCGCCGTTCATCTTCACGCTGTCGGTGGTGGCGGTGATCTACACCTCGCTGGTTGCCCTGGCGCAGGAGGATATGAAGAAGTTAATTGCATATTCGTCCGTGGCCCACATGGGCGTGGTGACGATCGGCTTGTTCACCTTCAACGAGCAGGGCATCCAGGGCGGGCTGTTCATGATGCTGTCGCACGGCGTCGTGTCGGCGGCGCTCTTCTTGATCGTAGGGGTGGTCTACGACCGGATCCACTCAAGAGAAATCGCGCGTTACGGCGGTCTGGCCGACCGGATGCCGGGCTATGCCTTCGCCTTCATGCTGTTCGCCATGGCCTCCGTCGGCTTGCCCGGCACCGCGGGTTTCGTGGGCGAGTTTCTGGTGATCCTCGGCGCCTTGCAGGTGAATTTCTGGCTGGCGCTGCTGGGCGGCGCCGGGATGATCCTGGGCGCGGCCTACACCTTGTATCTCTATCGCCGGGTGATCTTCGGCCGCCTCACCCGCGACGACCTGCGCGCTATCCTCGACCTCAGCCCGCGGGAGTGGGCGGTATTCGCACCGCTGATCGTTCTGACCATGTGGATGGGGATTTACCCGTCCAGCTTTACCGGCTTCTGGGACGCGAGCGTTGCCGCGATGGTGAAACAACACACCGCCGCGCTGCTTGAAACCACGAAGCTTGCCGGGGTGTTGCACTGATGAACTGGACGATCGCGCTGCCTGAGATCGTGCTGGCCGTTATCGGCTTGGCGATCCTGATCTTCGGGGTTCTGCGCAAGCAGGACGCGGTGCTGATGTGCACGATGCTCACCATCGGCGGTTTCCTGATCGCCTTCATGCTGGTGCTGACCGGCGGCAAAGGCAGTGGCTTCAACGGCCAGTTCGTCGCCGACTCCTTCAGCAGTTTCAACAAATTGCTGATCCTGACCGGCGCATCTCTGGCCGCGATCCTGTCGCTGGACTTCAACCATAAGCAGGGGATCGAGCGGTTCGAGTATCCGGTGCTGATGCTGTTCGCCACGGTCGGCATGATGATCATGGTCTCAGCATCGAACCTGATGACGCTGTACCTGGGGTTGGAGCTGCAATCGCTGTCGCTTTACGTGCTGGCGGCTTTCGCGCGCGACGATCTGCGGTCTTCGGAAGCCGGCCTGAAATATTTCGTCCTCGGTGGCCTCGCGTCCGGCCTGCTGCTGTATGGCATCTCGCTGGTCTACGGCTTCTCCGGCACCATGGACTTTGCCCAATTGGCGAAGCTGCTGACCAACCCCGAACTGGCATCCCCCGGGGTGATCGTCGGCGTGGTGTTCGTGCTGGTCGGGCTGGCCTTCAAGGTGTCCGCCGTGCCCTTCCACATGTGGACGCCCGACGTTTACGAGGGCGCGCCAACGTCCGTCACCGTGTTCTTCGCCACAGCCCCCAAAGTGGCGGCGATGGCGCTGCTGCTGCGGGTCATGTCCAGCCCCTTCGGTCACCTGGTCGCGGCATGGCAGAGCCTGATTGTCATCGTGTCCATCGCCTCCATGGTCCTCGGCGCCTTCGCCGCCATCGGGCAGAGCAACATCAAGCGGCTGATGGCCTATTCGTCGATCGCCAACATGGGCTACGCGCTGGCCGGTCTCGCGGTGGGAACCCCCGACGGCGTGCGCGGCGTGCTGGTCTACATGACCATCTATGTGTTCATGACCGCCGGCACCTTCGCCTGCATCATCGCCATGCGTCGGCAAGGACGCGCGGTGGAGCAGATCTCCGATCTCGCGGGCCTGGCCACCAACGACCCCATGCTGGCAATGCTGCTGGCGATTTTCATGTTCAGCATGGCCGGCATCCCGCTGATGGCCGGGTTCTTCGGCAAGCTCTATGTGTTCCTCGCGGCCGTGCAGGGCGGGTTGTGGACCTTGGCCGTGGTCGGTGTGCTCAGCAGCGTGGTGGGTGCCTTCTATTACATCCGCATCATCAAAGTGATGTACTTCGACCCACCCGCCGGGGCCTTCGACCGGCGCGCGCCGTCGCTGTCCTTCGTGGCGATGGCCACCGGGTTGTTCACCCTGCTGTTCTTCCTATTCCCCTCGCCGGTGGTCGATGCGGCCAACGTCGCGGCGCACGCGATCTTCAAGTAGCGCCAGCCGGTTTTTTCTGTCATGGCCGGGCGTTCGCCCGCCATGATAATGGGGGGGCGCTGGCTGGCCAAAATGCGGCCACTTTCCAAATTCGGTTGACGCCGCTATTTTAATGGCCGCGACACGAATATCGGGGTTGGACCAACCAGCGCCGCCAACGGGGAAAGATTGAAATGATCGCGGGCCTTCCGGATGGAACCTGACGACCGGACGACAGAGCCTCCGCCCGATGACCTGCCGATCGATGGCACGCCAAGGCGCCGCTCGCTGAACCGCGTCGTTGCCTGCTCATGTGCGGTTTTGCTGGCCCTGCTCTGGGGGGCCGTTGCCGCTTATCTGCATACCGAGAGGACGCGGACCCTTGATCACGCCCGGGTGAACGCGACCAACCTGACGCAAGCCGTCGGTCAGCATGTGACCGCGGTCATGGGAACGATCGACCGGTTGCTGCTTCAGCTCAAGCGCAGTTACGAGAAAGACCCCTTGGGTTTCGGCCTCGATGCGAATCTTCGGGAAACTCTGGCGATCGAGGGTATGGTGATCCAGACTGCTATCGTCGACGTAAACGGTTACGTAGTAGCATCTACTATGCCTGTCGCCAAGCCGGTGTTCGTGGGGGACCGCGCGCATATCCGCGCGCATATCGCCGCCGATACCGGGGCAATGTTCATTGGCCAGCCGGTGGTGGGGCGTGTCAGCGGCCAATGGTCCGTCAATGTGTCGCGGCGGCTGAATCGCCCGGACGGGTCGTACGGCGGCGCGGCCGTCGTCGCGTTCGACCCGGAGTATCTGCAGAATTTCTTTCGCAGCCTCGACCTGGGCCAGCAAGGCTCGGTGATCGTCGTGGGGCAGGATCTGATTGTCCGAGCGGCCAGTAACCACGAGGTCGGCCCTAAGATCGGGCGGAGTCTGGCAACCTCACGAAACATCTCCGCGTTGACGCGCGCGCCCGTCGGCATGTACGAGGTGGAAAGTACACTGGATGGCGTTGACCGGATTGTCAGCTATCGGACGCTCGCCGATTACCCTCTGGTTGTGCTAACGGGTCTGGCACGTGACGAGGTCCTGGCGGATTTCTATCAAACGCGAGTCTGGCTGGTCGCTGCCGCCATCTTCCACTCGGTGCTTTTCGTGGGGGTCGCGGCTCTGCTGATCCAGCGGATCGGCGCGGAGCGGCGCATCGGGAAACATCTCGCGCAAGCAAACCGCCGATTCACGCAGATCATCGACGCGCTTCCTTTGGCGTTCGTCACCTTGGCACCGGACCGTCGCGTGACCTCCTGGAACCCGATCGCGGAGCGTATGTTCGGCTACACCGAGCCGGAAGTTCTTGGCCAGCCCTATCCGCTCGTGCCGCCCGGGGGCCAAACCGAGTTCAATCGAATCTTCAGGGAGGCCGCGCAAGGCACACTGACCCAAGGGGCCGAGACCCAGCGCCGCCGCAAGGACGGAACGCTGACCGATGTCCACGTCTTCGGCGGTGTCGTCCGCGACGCGGCGCATGTGGTCCGCGAAGGATTTATCGTAAATCCGGCAGTTGGATGATTGCCAAGCCCGGGAGAATCGTTGGATTCTGCCGGTATGACCCAGCAAATCCCAGGTGCGGTCAGTCACCCCTCGGGTGAACAACCGCCAGTTGAA
>CAINEA010000960.1 GCA_903847525.1 uncultured Acetobacteraceae bacterium
ACCGTCATGGTGCAGGGCGCGATCACCTCGCCTTTCGAGAGCCGTGGAACACTTACTGATTGGCAGGGTAGTGTTGGCTTGCTGGTCGCGGCGCATTCACGACCAACATTTGCCGTATCAACTGCTTTCGCTGGACCCCTACTCGGGCTGCTCGGCCTAGAAGGTGGTGGCTTCCATTTTCATGGCCAGTCCAGCCGAGGCAAAACAACCGCCGTTAAGGCTGCTGCATCCGTCTGGGGCAAGGGAGATAGCCCAGGCTTTGTTCGTCCGTGGCGCTCGACTGCGAACGCCCTCGAAGCCACCGCCGCAATGCATACTGACACGCTCCTTCCGCTTGATGAACTCGGCGTGGTGGAAGCCAAAGAGGCGGCGATGGCAATCTATTCGCTAAGTAGCGGAACCGGTAAAGGCCGCTCGAAACGTGACGGCTCTCTCCGCCCATCGATGACTTGGCGGACGATGGTGTTATCGACTGGCGAGATTCGGCTTACCGATAAGCTCATAGAGGGCCATCAGCAATCTCGCGCCGGTCAGCAAGTTCGCCTTGTCGATATTCCTGCTGATGGCGGCAAAGGATTTGGTGCGTTCGACAATGGTGGTGCAGCCAATGATCCGAAGGCTTTAGCCGATCAGATCATGGCTGCCGCTCAGACCTCATACGGGACTGCCGGGCCAGAGTTCGTTCGTCGCCTGGCTGCCGATGGCATTGATAAAAACCCGGATGAAATTAAAGCCATCATGGGTGCATTCAGTAGCCGCTGGATCCCGCCAGGCGCTGACGGACAGGTCCTCCGTGTCGTTGATCGTTTCGGCCTTGTCGCTGCTGCAGGGGAACTCGCTTGTGATTTTGGCATTGTGCCCTGGCAGAAAGGCGATGCCCTGGAAGCTGCCCGCAGATGCTTTGCCGATTGGTTCGATAGCCGGGGCGGTGCCGAGGCGTGTGAAGTTCAATCCGCGATTTCACAGGTGCGTCTGTACATCGAGCGGCATGGGGATTCCCGGTTTGAGGCTATCGGCTCAGGGGATCGCGCTGTCAACAATCGCGCCGGATGGCGCAAGGGCGACGGCACCGATCGCGAATGGTTGATCCCGCCAGAGATTTGGAAAGCAGAAGTTGCCGTCGGCCACGACACCAAGTTGGTGGCGCGTGCACTTGCCGATCGCGGAATGCTCAGACGCGGCCCTGATAGTTACTCGCGCGTTGAAAGAATCCAAAACAGGTCTCAGAGAGTCTACGTCGTGACGGCCTGTATCCTTTCGGAGCAAGGCCATGAGTAATGCGGCGCGGCGGGTCCTAGAACTTTTCCTGCAATCGTCAAATCGAGGCGTAACTGACGTAACAGTCGTAACGAAGCCGTTTGTTACGTCCAAAAACCTAATGGTTACGCCTGTTACATCTGTTACGGATCTAATGCAGCACTCCCCGATTGAAGAGGTAATAGGCTTAACGGCTGCGCCGTGGGGCGAAGCTGAGGAAGAACGCGCCGCCATTATCGAATACGACGGTGGCGCTCCACGCGCTTGGGCTGAAGCCCTGGCGCGGCTCGATCTTAATAAGCCGCACGCTGACGTGCCGCCGAGGCGTTGGGTGCGTTTTATTGACGACTGCGGGCGGTTCCTCGATGACGGCTGGGCTGACTGCTCTATGGCGCTAAGTTGGGGGCCTCTCGACCTCTTTGGCTGCGACCGCAGCAAACCATTTGCCCGCATCGACCGTGCTGGCTTGCTTTGGCTACTGAACGGCCAGAAGCTGCTTTTTCTCACCGCCGATG
>CAINEA010000961.1 GCA_903847525.1 uncultured Acetobacteraceae bacterium
ATTCGCTCGACAAGGTTCGCGCCCGCACCCCGATGCCCCGCCTCGGCAAACCGGCCGATATCGGCGCGATGGCGGCCTTTCTTGGCTCGCCCGGCGCTTCCTGGATCAATGGTGCGGTCATTCCCGTGGATGGCGGCTGGATGGCCAATGGGGGCCCGGAGTAGTGTCGGCGCGAGTGCCGATCGACCCGATCACCGCCGAACTGTTCCGCAACGCCATCACCGCCATCGGCGACGAGATGTCCCTGACGATCTACCGCACCGCCTATTCCGGGGTGCTGAAGAACATCATGGACTACTCCACCGCGGTCTGCGACGCGCGGGGAAGGCTGGTTGCGCAGGGACTCAGCCTGCCCGGCCATCTCTGCTCCATCCCCGTGGCGCTGCAGGCGGCGCTTCGCCATTTCGGCGACGACATCGCCGAGGGCGATATCCTGATCCTGAACGATCCCTATGACGGCGGCATGCACCTGCCGGACATCTTCGTGTTCAAGCCGATCTTTTCCGGCGCAACGATCATCGCCTACTCCGCCACGATCTGCCACCACACCGATGTCGGCGGCCGCGTGCCCGGATCCAACGCGTCCGACAGCACCGAGATCTATGCCGAGGGCCTGCGCATCCCGCCGCTGAAACTGTATGAGGCCGGGGTTCCCAACAAGACATTGCACCGGATGATCGAACGCAATGTCCGCCTGCCCGGCAGGGTATTCGGCGATTTGCGTTCCCAGCTCGCCGCCTGCGAAATCGCCGCGCGCGGCATGGCCGATCTGCTGACCCAGCACGGCGCGGAGGGCGTTCGCGCGCTGATGAACGAGACCATGGACTACAGCGAACGCCTTACCCGCCACTGCCTGCTGGAACTGCCGGACGGCGAGGCCACCTTCACCGACTGGATCGACGACGACCAGATCGACCACGGCGTGCCGATCAAGCTGGTCTGCATCGTGCGCAAGCGCGGCGACGCGATGGAGTTCGACTGGACCGGCAGCGCGCCGCAGGTGAAGGGCGCGATCAACAACACCTGGAGCTACACCGCGGCGTCTTCCTTCACCGCCGCGAAATCCGTGCTGTCGGTCAACATGCCGAACAATGACGGCGTGTTCCGCGCCATCACCGTGATCGCGCCGAAGGGAACGATCATGCACGGCGAACTGCCGGCCGCCTGCGCCGCGCGCGGACTGACCGGTTTCCGCGCCGCCGATTGCGCCTTCGGCGCGCTGGCATTGCTGTATCCGGACCGCGTGTTCGCGGCATCCGAGGGCGGCAACACCGGCATCACCATCGGCGGCTACGACGCGGAAAGAAAACCTTTCATCTACGTCGATTTCCTGTCCGGCGCCTGGGGCGCGCGCCCCTGGGCGGACGGGCTGGACGGCAACACCTCGATGTTCGCCAACATGGCCAGCTTCTCCGTCGAAGTAATCGAGGCCGAGAACCCCCTGGAAGTGCTGGATTACGAAATGCTGCCCGATACCGCCGGCGCCGGAAAATATCGCGGCGGCGTATCACTGCGCCGCACCTGGCGCATGCTGGCCGACGAGGGGATCCTGCAGGTCCGCGCCGATCGCCAGACCCACCGCCCCTACGGCCTGCAAGGCGGCGGCCCCGGTGCCGCCGGGCGCAATGTGCTCGACCCCGACCTGCCGACCGAGGCAAAACTGCACGGCAAGCTGACCATGACGCTGCGCGCGGGACAGGTGTTTCGCCATGAACTGCCCGGCGCCGGTGGCTGGGGCGATGCGCTCGACCGTGATTTTACCTCCATTACCAAGGATCTGCGCGACGGGCTGGTGACCATCGAGGGGGCCGCTCGCGATTACGGCGTTGTTGCGTCCGGCAATCCGCCGGTGGTCGATGAAGCTGCCTCCATCAAGCTGCGTGCCCACCTGCGGACCGTCCGGGCACCGTTGCCCGCTGTCGCGTTCCTGCCAGCGAGTTCGGAAGCATGAGCCTGCGCCCAATGGAAATACGGATCGGAATCGACATCGGCGGCACCTTCACCGATCTCGTCGCCATCGCCGCGGATGGGCGGGTGCTGACACGCAAGACCGCGTCCACCCCGCATGATTATGGCGAAGGCATCGCCGTGGGCCTGTCGGAATTGCTGGCCGAAGCCGGTGGCGACGTGGCCGAAATCCTGCATGGCACCACGATCGGTTCCAACACGATCCTGGAGGGCAAGGGCGCCCGTTGTGCGCTGATCACCACTGCAGGATTCCGCGACGTGCTGGAAATCCGCGACCTGCGCATGCCGCGCCTGTACGACCTGCACTGGACCAAACCGGTTGCACTCGTGGAACGGCGCATGCGCTTGACGGTAAACGAGAAGATGCGGCCCGATGGCAGCGTGGCCATCCCGCTCGACCCCGCCAGCCTGCAGGCCGCGATCGACTTCCTGCGTGCGGAGCAGGTGCAATCTCTGGCGATCTGCCTGCTGCATTCCTATGCCAATCCCGCCCACGAGGATGCGATTGCCCAGGCCGTCGCCGCCGCATTGCCTTCGATCGCCATCTCCAAGAGTTCCGAGATCTTGCCAGAGATAAAGGAATACCCGCGCACCTCGACCACGGTGGTGAATGCCTATGTGCAGCCGGTGGTTCGTTCCTACCTGACCGCCTTGTCAGCACGGCTGGCATCGCTGGGAATATCGGTGCCGCTGAAACTGATGCAGTCCAATGGCGGCCTGGCATCGGCCAGCTTCGCCGCTGCCCAGCCCGCCCATATCGTCGAGAGCGGACCCGCCGCCGGCGTGGTCGGTGGTGCTGCGCTCGCCGCGAGGCTGGGTGAAGACCGGGTGATCACCTTCGACATGGGCGGCACCACGGCCAAGGCCGGGCTGGTGGAAAACGGCGAGGTATTGCGCAGCGAGGCGCTGGAAGTCGGCGGCGGCGTGATGACCGGCTCACGCCTGCTCGTCGGCGCCGGCTACATGCTGAAACTGCCGGCCATCGACCTTGCCGAGGTCGGCGCCGGCGGCGGCTCGATCTGCCGCCTCGATGCCGCCGGCGCACCGAAGGTCGGCCCGGAAAGTGCGGGCGCCGATCCTGGCCCCGCCTGCTATGGCCGCGGCGGCATCCTCCCGACCATCACCGACTGCAATCTCGTGCTCGGTTACCTCGATCCGGCGGGCCTCGCCGGAGGAGCCCTGCCACTGGACGCGGCGGCGGCACGAGAAGCTGTGGCCCAGTATCTCGCCAAACCAATGGGATGCAGTGTCGAGGAAGCCGCCTTCGGCATGCTGCGCCTGGCGGCGGCAACGATGATGCGCGCGATCCGCGCCGTATCGGTGGAACGCGGCCGCGACCCGCGCCAGTTCACCCTGCTGGCGTTCGGCGGCAATGGTCCACTGTTCGCCGCCGCCATCGCCGCGGAGCTTGGCATCCGGCTTGTGCTGATCCCGCCGATGCCCGGCCTGTTCTCCGCCTTCGGCCTGCTGGTCGGCGACACGGAGCACCATGTCAGCCGCAGCCTGCGCCTGCGCATCGGCGCCACACCCGCGCCAAACGAGATCGCGCGGGTGCAAGACCTGCTGAACGCGCTGACCGCCACCGGTACGGAGCGCCTGCGCGAGGACGGTTTCAACGGCGACTGTTCCGCTTTCATCCTGTCGGGCGCCGCGCGTTATGTCGGTCAGTCCACGGAAATTCCGGTAAAGCTGCCGACGACCGACGCCGCCACGCTGCTGTCCGAACTGCCCGAATTATTCGCCGCCGAGCATGAACGCACCTACGGCTTCCGCGCCCCGGCTGACGAGCCGGTCGAACTGATGGGCCTGTCCTTGATCGCCCGCGGCATCCCCGACAGCCCCCGCCTGCCCGCCGCCATTCCACCGGCAGCAGCGCGTGTCCCGGCATCGCGCCTGGCTTGGTTTCCCGGGCAGGGATGGATCGAAACCAAGGTGCTGGACCGCGCCAGTCTCACGTCAACAACGCTGCCGGGACCGTTGATCATCCAGGAATACGACGCCACGTGTCTGGTGCCGCCGAACGCCACCGCGTCGCTCGATCCATTCGGCAATATCTGCCTCAGGCTGGATTAACCGCCGTCAGGTCCGGCTGTTGGCCGCCATCAGCAGGCGGGACGGCAGCCAAGCGCGCGTGACCATCCATTTGCCGTGCTGGAAGGCCATCTGCACCCGCAATTCGCTGTCGGGGCCGGTTTCGCCGGGCATGCCGACCGCGATATCGAAACGCCTCGGGCTGTCGAAAAACGCCCAGTTCACCCGCATATGGGGGTGTGAGACGGTCGTCATTTGCGGCGAACGGGCTGATGAAACAAGGGCTTCCGGGGTAATATTCGCGTCCACGAGATTCCCCGCGACCCCGCGCACGAACGAATATCCAAAGGGCCGCAATGCGCCTTCCCGATTGGCTTCCTCGGTCGATACCTCTGTCACAGCGTCGCAGATATCTTCCTTGACCCCTTCGCGAACCGACTCCCAGGCAACCAGCGTGGACAGCGTTTCGGCGTCGCCGGTGGATACCGCGTTCGCCAGGCGATAGAGTGTCACATAGGGATAGGCGGCATAAATGACGGCTGCGCCCGCCACCGCCGAGAAGACCCAACGTCGAAGCGTCATGGTCACACCCTCCAGGAATACGCGCCGGCATCACAGGCCGCCGCTTAAGCTCGACCTCTAAGCTCTTAATGTAAGCGCAAAACAGGCAAAAGGTTCATTAATTTTGTTTGTGGTGTGAGGTGTTTTTTTATCTTGATGCCCCGGGCTAGCCTGCGGGATGGCCGACAAGCTGTTCGTACAGCGCCGGGTCGGTCGCGCCCTCCGTGTTGAACAGCAGTACGCGGCTGTCGGGACCAAGCCCCAGGGTCTCCCGCGCCGCCGGATCGGCGGCCGCTAGCAGAAATCCCGCCAGCCCGGCAACACCGGATTCACCGGCCACAATGCCTTGTTTTGCCAGCAATTTCATGCAGTCCACGGCCGCCACGTCGGGGATCGCCATGAAGGCGGCTGCCGCGCGGTCGAGTTCCTGCCAGGCCAGCAAACTCGGCTCCCCACAGGCCAGGCCCGCCATCAGGGTATCCAGATTGCCCGGAACGGCGGTCAGCGCGCCGGTCTCGGCACTGGCCAACAGGCAGGAGGCGTGCTCGGGCTCCACCACGACAAGGGCCGGCGCGGGCGATATCCGCGCGCGCATCTGCACGGACACGGAAGCGGCAGCACCGCCGACTCCGCCCTGGATGAACACATGAGTCGGCGACGGCAGCTCCCATTGATCCAACGCCTCGTCCGCCATCAGCCGGTAGCCCTGCATCACATCGCGCGGCACCTCGGTATAGCCCGGCCAGGACGTGTCCGAGACCACCTGCCAGCCCTCCGCCTTCGCCATGCGGTCGGTCTCGCGCACCGCGTCGTCATAGGTACCGGGCACCACGCGCACCTCCGCGCCATAGGCGGCAATCGCGTCGATCCGGCTTTGGCTGACCGTTTCATGCACGAAGATCACCGCCCGGCAGCCGAAGCGCTGCGCGCCCCAGGCCACCGACCGGCCATGATTGCCGTCGGTCGCCGAGGTCACGGTGATGCCGGCGGTCGCCTCCCGCCACGTGCCGGCCAGCAGGTCGGCGGAGCTTGCCGACAATGCCACCCCGCGCCGCGCCAGTTCGTCGCGCAGCAGGTTGGCGACCGCATAGGCCCCGCCCAACGCCTTGAAGCTGCCCAAGCCGAAGCGCGGCGCCTCGTCCTTCAGCCGCACCACGCCTACACCGGCCGCCTGCGCGATCTTCGGCAGGTCTCGCAAAGGCGTCGGGGCGTAGCCGGGCCAGGAGGTGATCTCGGCCTTTGCCCGGCGAAACCCGCCGGCGGGCAGCACGACGATGCCGGGCGTGCCGGCATTGGGATTGGCGAACAATTGGAACGAATAGGGTGCGAGCATGGTCCAAACCTGAACCGCGTTGCGCGGCCATGCAACCTTGTCTACTGCTGCGCCCCTGATCGCCCGGCTAGTTGGAGAAAGCGCTTATGAAGATATCCATTCTCGGTGGCGGCGGGTTCCTCGGCCGGCGGATTGCCGCAAAGCTCGCCGCCGAAGGCAACCTTGGCGGGCGCGCCGTCACCGGACTGACGCTGCTCGACATGGCACCGCCACCGGCCATTGCCGCCCCCTTCCCCGTTACCTGCCTGGGCGGGGACGTCGTCGATCTGCCGCCGGCCGCCATACCGGTGGATACCGATCTGGTGTTCCACCTGGCCGCCGTGGTCAGCGCCCAGGCCGAGGCGGATTACGACCTCGGCCGGCGGGTGAACCTGCGCGGCACCGACGCGGTGATCGACGCCTGCCGTGCGTTACCGAAACCGCCCCGCGTGGTGTTCACCAGCAGCGTCGCCAGCTTTTCCGGCGGCCAGGGCGCCATGCTGGCGGACGATGCGCGACAGGTTCCCGCCAACAGCTATGGCGCGCAGAAGGCCGCCGCCGAACTGATCCTGGCCGACGCCTCCCGCCGCGGCTTCATCGACGCGGTCACCATCCGGTTGCCCACCGTGGTGGTGCGCCCCGGCCGGCCGAACCGCGCCGCCAGCGGCTTCTTCTCCGGCATCATCCGCGAGCCGCTTTTGGGGCTGGAAACCGACCTGCCGGTGCCCGACGATTTCGCCGTCTGGATCTGCAGCCCGCGCCGCGCCACCGATTGGCTGCTGCATGCCGGCGCGATGGACAGCCGCCCGCTCGGCCTCGATCGCAGCCTGACGCCGCCGGGCCTGTCGGTCACCGTGGGGCAGATGCTCGCCGCGCTCGATCAGGTGCACCCCGGCGCCTCCGCCCTGGTGCGCCGGGTCGAGGACCGCGCCATCGCCGACATCGTCGCCGGCTGGCCCTCCGGCTTCACGCCGGTTCGCGCCCCGGCGCTGGGTTTCGCAGCGCATGAAAGCCTGGTGGACCTGGTGCACGCCTTCGTCGCCGACGATCTGGTGGCTACCCGGCTGGATCGCGGACTGGCGGCCTGACTCTCCTGTTATTCCCTGTCCAGGATGACATTTGGTGGAAGTTCGCCCGCGATTTCATTTCTGGATAAGAATTTAGGTAACTGCCCAGGTAGTCGATCGCTGATCGACGGTTGA
>CAINEA010000962.1 GCA_903847525.1 uncultured Acetobacteraceae bacterium
GATCAACGGCTACGTCGGTTACGGCCCTCTTCCCAACAAACCAGTCCAATGGGGTTAAGGGGACGAGTCCCCTTACGGGTGCAGGGCAGAGCCTGCCGGGGTCTGGGGCAGCGCCCCAGCCTTGCTTCCTGAACCAACCGCCAACCCGGACTCTCCGGTGTCAGGCGGCGCGGGACAGGCGTTTAGTGCCCGAGGGACTGGACGATTTCTTCGGTCATTTTCTTGGCGTCGCCGAACAGCATCATGGTGTTCGGACGGAAGAACAGTTCGTTGTCCACGCCGGCGTAGCCCGAGGCCATCGAGCGCTTGATGAAAAGCACGGTGCGTGCCTTGTCCACTTCCAGGATCGGCATGCCGTAGATCGGCGAGCTCGGGTCGGTTTTGGCGGCGGGGTTGGTCACGTCGTTGGCGCCGATGACGTAGACGACGTCGGCGGTGCTGAACTCGTTGTTGATGGTTTCGAGCTCGAACACTTCGTCGTAGGGCACGTTGGCCTCGGCGAGCAGCACGTTCATGTGGCCGGGCATGCGGCCGGCGACGGGGTGGATGGCGTATTTCACCTCGACGCCATCTTTCTTCAGCGTGTCGGCCATTTCGCGCAGCGCGTGCTGGGCCTGGGCAACGGCCATGCCGTAGCCGGGGACGATGATGACCTTGGTGGCGTTCTTCATGATGAAGGCGGCGTCCTCGGCCGAGCCGGTGCGCACGGTGCGGTCCCCGCCCGCTCCGGCGGCGGGTCCGGCGCCGGCATCGGTGCCGAAGCCGCCGAGCAGCACGTTGATGATGCTGCGGTTCATGCCCTTGCACATGATGTAGGACAGGATGGCGCCGGAGGCGCCGACGAGGGAGCCGGTGATGATCAGCGCCAGATTCTGGATGGTGAAGCCGATGCCGGCCGCGGCCCAGCCGGAGTAGGAGTTGAGCATCGACACGACGACCGGCATGTCCGCGCCGCCGATCGGCAGAATCAATAGGAAGCCGAGCGCCAAAGCGAGCAGCGCGACCAACCAGAAGATGAACTGGCTGCCGGTGAACACGAAGCAGATGACCAGCAGCACCAGCAGGATGCCGAGACCGAGGTTGAGCTTGTGCTGGCCGCTGAAGATCAGCGGCGCGCCCTTCATGATGCCCTGCAGCTTGGCGAAGGCGATCAGCGAGCCGGAGAAGGTGATGGCGCCGATGGCGAGGCCGAGGGACATCTCGACCAGGCTCTGGGCGTGGATGTGCTGGGCGGTGCCGATCCCGAAGGCTTCCGGCGCGTTCAGCGCCGCGGCGGCGACGAACACGGCGGCGAGGCCGACGAGGGCGTGGAAGGCGGCGACCAGTTGCGGCAGCGCGGTCATCTGGATGCGCCGCGCGACGAAGGTGCCGATGCCGCCGCCGATGATCACGCCGAGCAGGATCAGCCCGTAGCCGGCGGTTGCCATGCCGTGATGCAGCAGGGTGGCGCCGCAGGCGACGGCCATGCCGATCATGCCGAAGCGGTTGCCCTGCTGGGACGTGGTCGGGTGCGACAGGCCGCGCAGCGCCAGGATGAACAGGACGGCCGCGACCAGGTAGGCGAGCGAGGTCAGACTTGCGGACATCGTTCTTACTTTCTCGGCTTGAACATGGAGAGCATGCGCTGCGTGACGACGAAGCCGCCGAAGATGTTCACGCTGGCCAAGGTGACGGCGATGAAGCCGAAGCCCATCGCCCAGGCGCTGGTGCCGAGGCCGGTGGCCAGCATGGCGCCGACGATGATGACGGAGCTGATCGCGTTGGTAACGGCCATCAGCGGCGAGTGCAGCGCCGAGGTGACGTTCCACACCACGTAATAGCCGACGAAGCAGGCCATCAGGAAAATCGCCAGCAGGAAGATGAACGGCTCGACCGCGCCGGCCACGGGCTCGATGGCACCGGTGATGGAACTCAGGCTAACGGCCAGTTCGCGGGCGTGATCGGCGAGCCGCGCGGCTTCCTCGGCCAGTTGGGTGGGGTTCATGGCGTCTCTCCTGTCTCAGGCAGCGGCGGCGGGCAGGAATTGCGGGTGGATCACCGATCCGCCGCGGGTCAGCAGCACGCCCTTCACGATATCGTCCGTGTCCGGCAATTTGGGCGCCTTCGCGTCCTTGTCCCAGAACGTGGTCAGGAAGGTGAGCAGATTGCGGGCGTAGAGGGCGCTGGAGGCAACGGCGATGCGGCCGGGCCAGTTGCGGTAGCCGAGGACGATGACGCCGTTCGGCGTGACGATGCGCTCCCCGGGCACGGTGGCGGCGCAGTTGCCGCCGGCCTCCGCGGCGAGATCGACGATCACGCTGCCGGCCTTCAGGCTGTCGACCATCGCCTGGGTGACGATGATCGGCGCCTTGCGGCCCATGACCAGGGCGGTGGTGACGATGATGTCGTTCTTGGCGATCGTCGTGGCCATCAGTTCCGCCTGCTTCTGACGGAACGCGTCGGTCATTTCCTTCGCATAGGCGCCGGTCTGGGCGGCGGTTTCCGCGTCCTCCACGCCGACATAGGCGGCGCCGAGGGATTTGATCTCCTCCTTGGCGGCCGGGCGAACGTCGGTGGCGGAGACGATGGCGCCGAGGCGGCGGGCGGTGGCGATCGCCTGCAGGCCGGCGACGCCGGCGCCGATGACGAACACGCGGGCCGGTGGGACGGTGCCGGCGGCGGTCATCATCATCGGGAAGCCGCGCTCGAACGCGCCGGCGGCCTCGATGATGCCGCGATAGCCGGACAGATTGGCCTGGCTGGACAGCACGTCCATCGACTGGGCGCGGGTGATGCGCGGCAGCAATTCCATCGCCACGGTGTCGATCCCGGCCTCGGCCAGGGAGGTGACCAGACCCGGATCGCCAAAGGCACCGGCGATGCAGACCAGCAGGGCGCCGCGCGGGATCAGCGCGCGCTGTTCGGGCTCCGGGGTCTGGACGGAAAACACCACGCCGGCACCGGCGAGGGCTGTGGCGGCGTCGGGCGCGATTTCGGCACCTGCAGCGGCGAATTCGGCATCGGAGATCGACGCATGGGCGCCGGCGCCGGCCTCGACGGCCACTGTCAGGCCAAGGCCGATAAGCTTCTTGACGGTCTCGGGATTGGCCGCCACGCGGGTCTCGAATGCCCGGCGTTCCTTCAGCACCGCAAGGCGCATCGGTTCATCCTCTGTTGTTGGTTGGGGAGCGGCGCTCGCCGTCGCCCGGCCAAATTGTCCGGCAAAACCGTTTGGGCACAGGGGGCTGCGCTCGATCGGCGGTCATGCCGGTGACCATCCCTGGATATGCCGCCTTTAGCGCGGGATGGGAAGGCCCTCCGCACGATCCTTCGCACTGCGTTGAGGGATTCTTGAACAAGCGACGGAGGCCGCTTTGCCGGCCGTGCCGACGGTTATTTCAGTTTGCAGCCGCTGTCAGCGGTGCTGCGGAAGGCTTCCGCCGCGGGCACGGTTCCGATGATCTCGTAATAGTCCCATGGCGCGCGCGACGCCTCCGGCGCCTTGATGCGAGCGAGCAGCATGTCGTGGATGAACCGCCCATTGGCCAGCAGCCGGCCATTGCGGGCGAAGGCGTCTTCGATCGGCTTGTCGCGCAACCAGTCGCGCACGGTTTCCGCCTTCGTGCTGCCGGTGGCCCGCACCGCGCGGAGATAGTTGAGCACCGCGGAGTAGACGCCGGCCTGGAACATCGTCGGCATCGCCTTGTGCACTGCGAAGAAGCGCCGCGCGAATGCGCGCGATGCGTCGTCGCGGTCCCAGTAGAAGGCGGTGGCGAATTCGAGGCCATGCATCACCGCAAGGCCGGCCGTGTTCACCTCGGTGATGGTCGTGTACATCATGCCGAAGCGCTGGCCGGGCTCCAGGATATCGGGTTCGCGCAATTGCCCGACCGCGCTCGACAGGTCGGCCCCGCCGGAGGTGAAGGCGATGTACTGTGCGTTGGATGTCTTCGCTTCCTCCAGGTAGCTGGCGTACTCGGTCTCGCCGAGGGGGTGGCGGGCCGAACCGAGGACCTGGCCGCCGTTGGCTTGCACGGTCTGGCGGATCATCGCCTCGATCGCCTCTCCGCCGGGATAGTCCTGGGCGATGATGAACCAGGTCTTCATGCCGTTCCGGATTTGCGCCATCGTAGCGGAATGGGCGACGGAATAGACGTTCCAGGTCCAGGCTATGCCGTAGCCGTTGCAATCCTCGCCCGTCAGGCGATCGGTGATCGGGGTGCTGAAGAACACCAGGCGCCGCGCCGCGCCGGCCAAGGTATTCACGGCCATGGCGACGGAGGAGGTGGGAACATCGAAGATCGCGTCGATGCCCTGCTTGTCGAACCAGTCACGCGCGATGGCCACGCCGAGATCGGGGTTGTTCTGATGATCCGCGAACACGAGCTCGGCCTCGCCTGCCATTCCCGAATCCTCGATCGCCAGGCGCGCGGCGACCACCGAGCCCTGCCCGGCATATGCGGAAAACACGGCGCCGATATTGGTCAGCACCCCGATCTTCACCTTCGGCTGTGCGGTCGCCGCATGCGTGGAGAGCAGCAGGTACAACAAGATTTGGGCGACGCGCCGCAAGTCCATCCAATCTCCCCAAGCCTGGCTCCCAGGCCCGGGCTTCACGCCCGGGCGGGTGCCCGGAGGGAGTAGCCTTAGCGAAAAGCGGCCGGGCAGACCAGCAAGTCCTTCGCCAGCGGGGATCCGGCCCAGAAGGGGATGATCCAGAAGGGGATGATCCAGGAGGGGACGATCCGGGCGGAGGCTCAGGCGCGCCCGGCGGACCAGGCGCCGTCGATCGGCAGGGCCGCGCCGTTGATGTCGGCGCCATGCGGGCCGCACAGGAAGGTGATCAGGCCGGCGACGTTCCCGGCCTCGATGAAGCGCCCGGCCGGCAGCCTTGTGGTCAGGCGATCGATGATCTTCTCGCGCGGGGTGCCGTCGCGGGCGATTTCCGCCTGCACGCGGCCTTCGGTGGCCGGGGTCAGGACCGAGCCCGGGCAGATGGCGTTGCAGGTGATGTTGGTCCGGGCGATTTCCAGCGCGACGGCGCGGGTCAGGCCGATCAGCGCGGTTTTGGTGGTGATGTAGTCCACCCGGTCGGTGACCGCCCACAAGGAGAAGGTGGAGGCCATGCTGACGATCCGGCCCCAGCCGGCCGCCTTCATGTACGGCAGGGCCAGGCGGATGAGGTGAAACGGGGC
>CAINEA010000963.1 GCA_903847525.1 uncultured Acetobacteraceae bacterium
CCTCGCCTTCGCCGGAAAATCGGCGCTCGACCGCATGCTGGCCGGCGCACCCGCCGACATAACCGCGGTGCGCGCCTATCTGGATGCGGAGCGCGGCGCCTGGTGAGTCTGCCCGCGACTGCCGACATCGCGTGGGACCCCGCCCATCGCATCATCCGCACCATCTACCCGCCGGTCTGGCTGTTCGAGGATATCGCCGACCCCGCCGACTGGGACCTGATCGCCAGCGCCGAGGCCAAGACCAATCCCCGGGTGCGCGACGAGGTCGGCAATCTCGCTCTGGTGCCTACGGAGCGGCGGATTTCCGGCCCAACCGCCAGCCTGGTGATGGGCGCCTTCACCCACGCCTCCCGGGACCGCCCGAGCCGCTTCTCCGACGGCGGACATGGCGTCTGGTATTGCGGCGACAGTTTCGACGTCGCCTTGGCCGAGACCGCACATCATTTCGAGCGCTTCATGCGCGCCACAGCCGAACCGGCCGGGGAGGCGCAATTCCGCGAGCTCCGCGCCGCCATCGCCGGCCAGTTGCACGATCTGCGCGCAGGCGATCACGCAGCCTGCCTGGCCCTGGACGACTGGAGCCCAGGCCATTCGCTCGGCGCTCAAATCCGCGCACAGGGTGGCGACGGGATCGTCTATCCCGCCGTCCGCTGGCCGCAAGGCCAGGCCGCCGCGCTGTTCTGGCCGGACCGGGTCCGGCTGCCGGTCGTCCAGGGCCGTCAGATGCTGTACCGATGGGATGGCTTCCGCATGTCCCGCTTCTTCGTTTATGGCGAGAACCAATGGTTCGCCCGGGCGTGACCCTTCCGGGCAGCTATCGGAGTAGCGCCACACCCTGCTCGTCCTTCAGCCCGATCCCGGTCATGCCCAGAATGCGCATCTGCCCGATCAGCCAGGCCAGCTTCGCCGCCGCGGCCGCCGGCGGCAGGCCTTCCGGGCGCACGTTGGAAATGCAGTTGCGCTCGGCGTCGGTTCGCCCCGGCCGGGGTTCCCAGGTCAGGTAGACCCCCAAACTGTCCGCCGCCGACAATCCGGGCCGCTCCCCGATCAGCACCGCCACCGCTTTTGCCTGCACTGCCGTGCCGACCTCATCCCCCAGCGCCACGCGACCCTGGGTCGCCACCACCACGGGTGCGATTTCCCACCCCGCCAGCAAGGGCCGGATATGCGCCAGAAGGCTCGCGGCATGGCGCTGTACGGCAATGGCGGAAAGCCCGTCGCAGATCACAAAGGCCAGGCATCCCGGTATCGGCGCCAGGATCGCCGCCTGACCGGTTGCTAGCTTCCGGCCGAGATCGGGCCGCAGCAGATACGTCCGCCGGTCCGTCGCCGCGCTGTGCACGGTTCGGCTGTCGAACCCGGCCGCCGCCAGCTCGTCCTGCAATGCCTGTACGTCGAGTGGCGCATGCACGGCGTCCCGCGCCGCCGCGTGCGCCGCCTGAAACGCCAGATGGGCCGCCGTCGGCACCCCGTTACCGGCCCGGCCGAGCGCCACCCGGGCCATCGTGTGCCGCCGCAAATCCTGCCAAAGCACGGGGGGCTCCGCCATCAGCCGAGCCCGATCAGCGCCGGCGACAATCCGTCTGGAATGCGCCCACCCGCGGCGGGATCGCCGATGCCCATGCGCTCCAGCCACGCGCAGAATTCCGGCGCCGGCTTCAGCCCGAGCGCCGCACGGACATACAGCGCGTCATGAAAGGACGTGCTCTGATACGATAACATCACGTCATCCGCCCCCGGCACGTCCATCACATAGGTTACGCCGGCGACCCCCAGCAGCGTCAGCAGACCGTCCATGTCGTCCTGGTCCGCCTCGGCGTGGTTCGTGTAGCAAACGTCGACCCCCATCGGCAGGCCGAGCAGCTTGCCGCAGAAATGGTCCTCGAGCCCGGCCCGAGTGATCTGCTTGCCGTCGTACAGATATTCCGGCCCGATGAACCCGACCACCGAATTCACCAGCAACGGCGAGAAAGCCCGCGCCACCGCATAGGCCCGCGCCTCGATCGTCTGCTGGTCCACGCCGTGATGCGCATTGGCCGACAAGGCGCTGCCCTGGCCGGTCTCGAAATACATCACATCCTGACCCACGGTGCCCCGCTTCAGCGATTGAGCCGCGTCCTGTGCCTCCGCCAGCAGCGCCAGCGACACGCCGAAACTCCGGTTCACCGCCTCGGTGCCGCCGATCGACTGGAACACCAGATCCACCGGTGCCCTGCGCTCGATGCAGCGCAAGGTGGTGGTGACATGCGCGAGCACGCAGGTCTGCGTCGGTATTTCGTAGCGCGAGCGAACCTGGTCCAGCATCTCAAGCAGCAGGACGGTATTCTCCACCGAGTCGGTCGCTGGATTGACCCCGATCACCGCGTCCCCGGCGCCGAGCAGCAACCCGTCCAGGGTGGACGCCGCCACGCCGCGCGGATCGTCCACCGGGTGGTTCGGCTGCAACCGCACCGACAGCCGGCCGGGCAGGCCGATCGTGTTGCGGAACCGCGTGGTCACCCGGCACTTCGCCGCAACCGCGATCAGATCCTGCAGCCGCATGATCTTGCTGACCGCGGCCACCATCTCCGGCGTTAGGCCCGGTCGCAACGCCACGAGCGCCGCCGGTTCGGCGGCCAGCAGAAACTCCCGGAACGCGCCGACCGTCATGGCGGCGACCGGCGCGAAACTGCCGGGATCGTGCCCGTCCAGGATCAAACGGGTCACCTCGTCGTTCTCATAGGGAATGGGCGGCTGGTTCAGGATGGCCGCCAACGGCAGATCGGCCAGCGCGTACTGCGCAGCAGCGCGCTCCGCCGCGGACCCGGCGGCGATGCCGGCCAACTGATCGCCCGACCGCAGGGGACTGGCACGCGCGAGCAGGGTCCGCAGGTCGGGAAACACGTAGCGCGTTCCACCCAGGCTATGCGATAGGGGCAGGGCAGGGCCTCCTGTTAACGGTTTGCGCATATAAAGCGCTGGACTCGGGCCTGCCCATCCTATACACCGCCCGCCTCTATCGGAACGCGGGAGATCTCGGGTCGCCATAATCTATGGCGGCTGGTTATCGCATGCACCGCGGTCCCTTGGCATGTTTTCTGGCGCACAGCCGGAAGAACCGGAAAGGACCAGGGATGATGGCGAAGAAAATCGTCGGCTACATCACGCTGCAGATACCGGCCGGCAAGGCCAACCCGTCACCGCCGGTGGGCCCGGCGCTCGGTCAGCGTGGCCTGAACATCATGCAGTTCGTCAAAGAGTTCAATGCGGTAACCCAGCAGATGGAGCCGGGGATGCCGATCCCCGTGGTCATCACCGCCTTCGGCGACCGCACCTTCAGTTTTATCATGAAGACCCCGCCGAACACCTACTTCCTCAAGAAGGCGGCTGGCATCACCAAGGGCACGACCACCCCCGGCAAGGGTGCCGCCAGTGGCAAGGTCACCATGGCCCAACTGCGCGAGATTGCCGAAACCAAGATGAAGGACATGAACGCCAACGATATCGATGGCGCGGTTCGGATGTTGGTGGGTTCGGCCCGATCGATGGGTCTCAGCGTGGTGGAGGGATAAGTCATGGCAAAGAACAAGCGTCTGACGGCCGCTCAGGCCACTGTCGACCAGAACAAGGCCTATGCGCTCGATGAGGCCATTAAGCTGGTGAAGTCCAACGCAAAGGCGAAGTTCGACGAGACCGTCGAGATTTCCCTGAATCTCGGCATCGATCCGCGCCACGCCGACCAGATGGTCCGCGGCCTCGTCGGCCTGCCGAATGGCACCGGCAAGGTGTTGCGCATTGGCGTTTTCGCCCGCGGCCCGAAGGCCCAGGAAGCGCTGGATGCCGGTGCCGACGTCGTGGGTGCCGAAGACCTGGCCGAAAAGGTCCAGGCCGGCGACATCCAGTTCGACCGCTGCATCGCCACCCCGGACATGATGGCCCTCGTTGGCCGCCTCGGTAAGATCCTCGGCCCGCGCGGCCTGATGCCGAACCCGCGCATCGGCACCGTCACCATGGACGTCAAGGGAGCGGTTACCGCTGCCAAGGCCGGCCAGGTTGAATTCCGTGCCGAAAAGGCGGGCATCATCCATGCCGGTGTCGGCAAGGCGAGCTTCGACGACGAGAAGCTGGTGGAAAACATCAAGGCCCTGGTCGATGCCGTCCAGCGCGCCAAGCCGACCGGCGCCAAGGGCACCTACCTGCAGAAGGTCGCCGTCAGCTCTTCGATGGGCCCCGGCGTGCGCGTGGATGTTGCGTCTGTCGCTGGCTAACAACTGAGATACGCCGGAAGCGGGCAACCGCGCCGGTGGGCAGGAGGTGTTCAGGCGCCTCCGAACCTGTCCAAGACCGCACGTCCCAGGAGTAAGCGCCCTGGGTTAAGGGATCGCTCAGATCCGCGCGTGGGAGACGGGGAAGCCACAGTTTTTCCCGGAGCAGTTCACTGTTCCGAGGGACTTTGGCGGTTCCGGCTGACGAGGCTCGGGCGCTGTTATGCCCCGGTCCTCAGGACAGGCGAACCGGATCGTTGCAGGCTTTCCTGCTTCGATCCATGGGCAACCCGGCCCGGCGCGGTCCAAACGCGCCTGGCCAGAATGGAGACGGGATTTGGACCGTACGGAAAAGCAGGAGTTCGTCGCCGAGCTCGCATCCGTGTTCGCTGAGACGTCGATGGTCGTGGTCACCCAGAATCAGGGTTTGACCGTGTCCGAAGTGACGGCTCTGCGAGTGAAGATGCGCGCGGCCGGGGTGACCTTCAAGGTCGCTAAGAACCGTCTGGCCAGCCTCGCCCTTGAAGGGACCCGATTCGACGGCCTTGCGCCAATGCTGAAGGGACCGACCGCGCTTGCGTGGTCGAACGACCCGGTGGCAGTGGCAAAAACGGCAGTCGAGTTCGCCAAGACCAACGAGAAGTTCGTGCTCATCGGCGGTGCGCTTGGTACCCAGACACTTGACGTGTCCGGGCTCAAGGCGCTGGCCGAACTGCCGTCGCTGGATACATTGCGTGCCGGATTGGTGGGGATGATTCAAACCCCTGCCACCCGTATCGCCGGTGTGCTCCAGGCGCCGGCCGCACAGCTCGCGCGGGTCTTCGGGGCCTACGCCAAGAAGGACGAGATGGCCGAGGCGGCCTGATTTCGCACGCAGTCGCGAGATCGGGGATGCAGGCATGAGTATTGCAAGACGGAATACCGCCTTGCACGGAACCAACCAAAGTCTAAGTTAAAGGATACACGAAATGGCTGACCTACAGAAACTGGTGGACGATCTGTCCGCGCTGACCGTGCTTGAGGCCGCCGAGCTGTCCAAGTTGCTCGAAGAGCGTTGGGGCGTGTCCGCCGCTGCGCCGGCTGCCGCTGCTGCCGCCGCTCCGGCCGCCGCCGCTGCTCCGGTCGAGGAACAGACCGAGTTCACGGTCATTCTCGCTTCCGTTGGCGAGAAGAAGATCAACGTCATCAAGGAAGTGCGCACGATTACGGGTCTTGGCCTGAAGGAAGCCAAGGATCTGGTCGAGGCCGCGCCGAAGCCGGTGAAGGAAGGCGTGAACAAAGAAGAGGCCGCCAAGCTGAAGAAGATGCTTGAGGACCAGGGCGCTGCCGTCGAGATCAAGTAAGACGGCCAGTTCCTCTATCGCTGGCTTCCCGCAAGGGGTGTCGGTTCTGGGCTAGACCGGGCGGGGATCGCATGATTCCCGTCCGTGTACCCGTTTCGGCGGATTGACGGCCCTCTCGGCGAGGGATTTTCGAGCCGATCAGGATTGGGACTAGGGCCGCATACCGGCTCCGTTGAACTTCACGAGGTTAGGACAGTCAATGAACGCGATTACCGGGTCGTTTACTGGGCGCAAGCGCATTCGCAAGAGCTTTGGTCGGATCCCCGAGGTCGCCCGGATGCCCAACCTGATCGATGTGCAGCGCTCCAGCTACGAAGCGTTCCTGCAAATGGCCACCCCGCATGACAGCCGGACCAACACCGGCCTGCAGGAAGTGTTCAAATCCGTCTTTCCGATCGACGATTTCGCCGGCCGAGGCCGTCTTGAATTCGTCTATTATGAGCTGGAAGAGCCGAAATACGACGTCGAGGAATGCATCCAGCGCGGCATGACCTATGCTGCCCCGCTGAAGGTAATCTTACGCCTCATCGTCTGGGACGTGGATGAAGATACCGGCGCACGGTCCATCCGCGATATCAAGGAGCAGCCGGTATATATGGGCGACATGCCCCTGATGACGGACAACGGCACCTTCATCATCAACGGCACTGAGCGCGTCATCGTCAGCCAGATGCACCGCAGCCCCGGCGTCTTCTTCGACCACGACAAGGGCAAGACCCACAGCAGCGGCAAATACCTGTTCGCCGCCCGCGTCATCCCCTATCGCGGCTCCTGGCTCGATTTCGAGTTCGACAGCAAAGACATGGTCTATGTCCGCATCGACCGGAAGCGGAAGCTTCCGGTTACTACGTTGCTCTATGCTCTCGATAGCGCTGCCACAGATGAACTACGCGCCGCCCGCGCCGCCAAGGGCGAGCCGATCGAACTCGGCGAGATCCGCGGCATGGACGCCGAGGAGATCCTCAACAATTTCTACGGCCAGGTGGTGTTCACCCGCACTGCCAAGGGCTGGGCGCGTCCGTTCGACGCCGAGGCCTTCCGCGGCATCAAGCTGCTGGAACCGCTGATCGATGCCGCCACCGGCGAGGTCGTCGCCGACAGCGAGACCAAGCTGACCGCGCGCACCGTCCGCAAGATCGCCGAGACGGTCAAGGAAGTGCTGGTCGGACGCAACGACCTGCTCGGCCGCTTCATGGCCGAGGACATGGTCAACCCGGAAACCGGCGAGATCTACGCCGAAGCCGGCGAAGAACTGGTCGAATCTCGCCTGAACGCGCTCGAGGAACTCGGCATCACCGAACTGCGCACCCTGGCGGTCGACCAGCAGAACGGCCCTTGGATCCGCAACACCCTCGCGGTGGACAAGAACAACAACCGCGATGACGCGCTGGTAGATATCTACCGCGTCATGCGCCCCGGTGAGCCGCCGACTCCGGAAACCGCCGAAAACCTGTTCCGCGGCCTGTTCTTCGACGGCGACCGCTACGACCTGTCGGCGGTCGGCCGGGTCAAGATGAACATGCGCCTGAGCATGGACGCGCCGGATACGATGCGCGTCCTGCGCAAAGAAGACGTGCTGCGCACCGTCAAGATCCTCTGCGAACTGAAAGACGGCCGCGGCCAGATCGACGACATCGACAATCTCGGCAATCGCCGCGTGCGCTCGGTCGGCGAATTGATGGAGAACCAGTATCGTGTCGGCCTGCTCCGTATGGAGCGCGCCATCCGCGAGCGCATGGGCTCGGTCGATATCGACACCGTGATGCCGCACGATCTGATCAACGCCAA
>CAINEA010000964.1 GCA_903847525.1 uncultured Acetobacteraceae bacterium
CGATCTTGGGTTAGCGTGCAGTTTTGAACAAATCGTGTGGTGACCCCGTACAGCTTTCTGTGCGACACGGCGAGGGGCCGGCGTCAAGCCGCCGATTGTCATGGGATAGCGCTCCGCGACTTTGCCCAGATATCCAGGGGTAGAAGCATGGCTGACAGGGTTGGATTCGGGTGGGTTCGCATGGCCCGAACAAAACGACCATCCGATACCACGACCGCGTCGGCCCCCATGGCTACGGCGAATGCCAGATACAGCGTGTCGTAGGTCGAATGGTTGACGGCGATGCCGATGTCCAGGGCGACGTCATGCAGGTTCAGATGCGCTGTCGGAGTCGGCTCAACCTGCGCCTGCAGCAGAGACAGCCCCTCCCGCGCTTCATCCGGCGTGAAAAGCTTCTTGCGGACCTGCAGCCACAGGACGTTGGTCGCCTCATGCAGCAAGAAATCCGGTACGAGCAGGTCGGCCTCGATCCGCACCAGCGCCTCCGCCAAGTGGCTGTCTGGCTCCTGCAGGACCCATTTGAGCCCGACCGATGCATCGACGACGAGCACCACGATCAGGGGTCGTCGCCCGCTTCTGTCAACGTTTGCATCCTGCCAGCCCGTGCCTCCCGAAGAAGTTCGGCGGCTGGCGCCGATCCCCGTCCCGCGGTCCGGCGCCGGAATTCGGCAAGACGCTCAGCGGCCTGCTGGCGGGATGTCTCTTGCTCACCGTCCGCCACCAGGGCGAGACGAAGAATTTCCCGATGCTCCGCCTCGGCCGAACGGCGGTGCTCCGCAGCCCGGATCCGCAGGCGACGGACCAGATCTTCGTCCAGGTTGCGAACCGTGAGTGTCGCCATTCTCCGCCTCCGGTGCTGTCAAACGCAGCGGTGACAGCATATCGTGTGCGGGCGCCTCCGGGAAGCTGAACTTTGCCGCGCATCGATTGGAGGTTCGCCGGATCGCGACCGTGCCCGACGGCAGGGTCCGTGGCCGTCGACATGTCTAGTCGAATCTAAGCGTCTGCGTCGGCCGCCTACTCGGCTTCATCGCAGTCTGGACGCAGGACAAAAAGGGACAGGCCAGCACGGATCCAATTTGGTCGACGGTTGCTCGACAGGGCCATCTTCGGCCGGCAACCTATCATCAGATGTTTCGCCATCATCCGGTCCTCGCATCGGGTGCGCGCTCAACGGCGCCACTGCGAAGCTCGTCCTCGAATCCGCTACAATCCCTCGGCTAAGCTCATCGAGCACGCGCCGTGTCTGCCGGATCGCCCGTTCGGCTTCGTCCACATAATGCGCGAGGTTGCTGTAATCGAATTTCGGCGGCTCGATGCGGTGCGTCGCGGGAGCCAGCGGAGACGGCGATATCTCTACCTCAGCTGGAAGCAGCGGCGGACGCCCCCGTCCGCGACCTGGTTGGGGACGGCGCGGGGGAGCGACTTCGTCGCGCAGCGGCGCCAGCCCGTTCAGTCCGAATATCCGCCGTCGGGAGCGGTGCGTGACCTCGACGATGATGCCGGCGGCGGAGAATTCTTCGAGTAATAGAGAAGCGTTCTTCACTGCCATGCCGAGGCCGGCGGCGAGCGATGTCGCGGAAATCAGCGGCGCCGCGGCCAGGATGTCGATCGCGACGGCGGCGCGCGAGTTGCGGCGGCGAAAACCGATGGCACGCCGGGCGGCGGACCAGGATCGCTCCATGTCCTGCAGCAGCAGCAACCCGTCCTCAGCCTCGTCGGCCAGGGCGGTGAGAAAAACCGGCAGCCAGGTATCCCGATCGAACGGGATATCCGGCCGCAACGCGTTCGGCCCGGTGAGGGGAACCGGCAGACGCAACAGGCGATGGCGCACAAGATGCCGGATCAACGCAGCGCGGATCGGCGGTCTTGTTCCGCCCTGATCAAGCCAGCCATGCGTCGCCATTGCCGCGGTCAACAGCGGTGCGGCGGCAGCGCCTGGTTGGCGAAGAACGGCCTCGGCGCGCTGGACCTCGCCTTCCTGATCGAAATCGGGCGCGACCAGCCACTGGTGCAGGTCGAGCGCATGGCGCGCGGCGTCAAAGATCGCGCCGCGGTCGATGATGCGCAGCGCGTGGTCCATGCGCAGCCGCAGGCCCTCCAGCACCGCGGCGAGGTGCCAGGGGTCGATTGCCAGGCCGTCGACGCCGGCCTGGCGGCGGACCGCCTCGAGCCGGACCCGATAGAGAAAGGCGGTTGCCAGGGGATGGCCGGCCAGCGCCTGGTCCAGCCGGGCGATGGCGGCAGCGGCGTGTTCGAGTGCGCCGGCAAGGCGGGGATCGGGCGGAGCGCTCGGCGGCAGGATCGGCAGGTCGAGCATCGCGATCTCCTGGAGGAACTTTCTCTTCCACATCAATGGCTTACACGTTAGAATACTTCAAATTGCCTATAACGTAAAGAAGCCCTAATAAACCTAAAATTGCCACATTCTCAAAATCATCGATGTCCGATAAGCGCCCTTTCCGGACATCGGTAATCCGTGCTAAGCATGTCGAATAAGCGATCTCGACGAGCTGAACCCGGCCCAAACCCCCTCCCCGGCTCTAACCGAGCCAGAATCCGCGCCGCGGGGATGTCCCTGTCTCTGTTGAAATTTGCGTAGCCGACGCCGCTGGGCTTTGAGGTTAAGCTACGGCGGTGTGCCGTTCAAGGGAGGTGTTGACCGCATGCTTTGCGCCATGAGCGAG
>CAINEA010000965.1 GCA_903847525.1 uncultured Acetobacteraceae bacterium
ACCAGGTCGCGGAAGGCGCTGCGATGGCGGTCGACGCAGAACGCGTCCGACAGCGACAGTGCGACCTTGCGCCCGGCGGCATGGGCCGCGGCGGCGGCGCGGTAGAAGGCGGCCTGGGCGGCCGGGGGGTCGAACAGGTAGCCCTCCAGATAGGTCACCGCCGAATCCGCCACCAACGCTTCGTCCACATCCGCCTCGCCGAGGGTGACGCAGGCGCCGAGGAAGGTGTTCATCGTGCGCTGCGCATCCGGCGTCACCATAATCAGGCAGCGCGCGGTCGGTGCCCCGCCGACCAGCGGACGCGAGGGGAAATGCACCCCGGCCGCCGTGATGTCGTGGCGAAACACGCCGCCGAGTTGGTCGTCGGCGACCTTGCCGAAATAGGCGACCCTGGCGCCGAGCCCGGCCGCGACCGCCGCGGTATTCGCCGCTGAACCGCCGCTCGATTCCATTCCGGGCGGCATCGCGCCATACAGCGCATCCGCGGCCGCGGCATCGATCAGCGCCATGCCGCCCTTGCGCATGTCGTGCTTGGACAAAAATGCATCCTCGGTGCGCGCAACCACATCGACGATCGCGTTGCCGATGCACAGAATGTCGAAACTTGCGGCGGTCATGGGGAAAACTCCGGGTTTGCTCGCGCCCGCCCTAACATCGCCACCCCAACTGGGCAACATTGCCCGGGCTACCTTCGTCCCCGGCAGGAGATCCCGCTTATGGCCATGTCGCCCGGTGCGCCGGATAATCCCATGGGCAGCGCCGTGCTGCGTCCGCTCGCGCTGGCCATCGGGCAGCTCAATGACCGTGCCTTCGTCTGGGTACTGCTGCAAAGCCTGGCGCTCTCGGCCCTGTGCTTCGCCGCCATCCTGGCCGGCACGACCTGGGCGGTGCACCACACGGTGAACCTGTCGGGGTGGTTGGCCGGGGTCATCGACATCATTGGGACTGTCGGCGCCTCCCTGATGGCATTCTGGCTGTTCCTGCCGGTGGCGGCAGCGATCGGCGCCTGCTTCATCGAGACCATCGCCCGCGCAGTGGAACGGCGGCACTACCCTGGACTTCCGCCCGGCGACGCGGCTTCTCTCGTCGCGCAAATCTGGGACGGGATCGCGCTCGGCTTGAAGATCCTGGGACTGAACCTTGTGGCGCTGGTGCTGGCGATCCTGCTGCCCGGGGTCGGACTGATCCTGGCCTGGGCGATCGGCGCCTATGCGATCGGGCGGGGCCTGTTCGTCGCGGTGGCCATGCGGCGCATGCCCCGGCTGCAGGCCGAAGTGCTGTACCGACGTCATCGCCGCATCATCCTTGTCCAGGGTGGCCTGATCGCGCTGGCGTCTTACGTGCCGCTGCTCAATCTGCTGATCCCGCTGATCGGCACCGCCGCCATGGTGCATGCGTTGGATGATATCCTAACCGCGCATAACGTCTGACGGGGCCCGTGAATGCAAACGTGAACGTGACGCCGCCTGCCCAACCGTGATACCCCCCGGGCTGTCATTGATCAGAGACGGAGCGCCAGTGTTCAAACGCCGTAAGCCCGAAGACACCAAGCCGACCGAAACCGGCACGACGGGCACGACCAACCCAATCGGATCCCCTCCCGGAACCGGCACCCTGCAGGCCGATTCCGGCCTCGGCGTGCCGCCATTCCGTCCCGCCACCCCGAATGAGGCACCATCCATGTCCCGCCCGCCGACCCAAGTCAGTCCGAACCCGCAGTCGGCTCCAACTTCCGGAGCACGTCCGGTAATGCAACCCGCCCGCGCCACCCGCGAACCTTCGGAAAAACGGACTTTGGTGGTCGGGCGCGGCATAAGCCTTCAAGGCACCGTGGAGGACGCCGAGCGCCTGATCGTCGAAGGCACCGTGGAGACCAGCATGATCCACGCCACCGAACTTACGGTCGCACTCGGCGGCGTCTTCAAGGGTGAAGCCGAAGTCGAGGATTCCGATGTCGCCGGCACGATCGACGGAACCCTGACGGTGAAGGGCTCGCTGGTGGTTCGCTCCACCGGCCGCGTGCTCGGCACGGCCCGCTGCCGTCGCCTGCAGGTGGAAGACGGCGGCCAGATCACCGGCCGGGTCGAGATGATCACCGAGCCGGCAACGAGTTCCGCGAGCGCGGCTGCCTGAGGGAGCAAGACCAAGGGGCTCTGCCTCTTGGATCCCCGCCAAAGGGCTAGCCTTTTGGAAACCCCAGACATTTTCTATGAAATGGGCGGGCTAAGCGGGTGCATCCAGCACCCCCTTGCCCGCCCATTTCATAAAAAATTACCAGGAGTCCAGAGGCGAGCCTCTGGCGGGGGTCGAGGGGGCGGAGCCCCTCGCCTTCCTCGCTTCAGGTATTCATCGCCTCAAAGAAATCGTTGTTGGTCTTGCTGTATTTCAGCTTGTCCAGCAGGAACTCCATCGCATCCACGGTGCCCATCGGGTTCAGGATGCGGCGCAGCACCCACATTTTCGACAGCATCGAGCGTTCGACCAGCAATTCTTCCTTGCGGGTGCCGGATTTGGTGATGTCGATCGCGGGGAAGCTGCGCTTGTCGGACAGCTTGCGGTCCAGGATGATTTCCGAGTTACCGGTGCCCTTGAACTCCTCGAAGATGACCTCGTCCATGCGCGAGCCGGTATCGATCAGCGCGGTGGCGATGATGGTCAGGCTGCCGCCTTCCTCGATGTTTCGGGCGGCGCCGAAGAAGCGTTTGGGGCGTTGCAGCGCATTGGCGTCCACGCCGCCGGTCAGCACCTTGCCTGATGAGGGTACGACTGTGTTGTAGGCACGGCCAAGGCGCGTGATGGAGTCGAGCAGGATGACCACGTCGCGGCCATGTTCGACCAGGCGCTTGGCCTTCTCGATGACCATCTCGGCCACCTGCACGTGGCGTACAGCCGGCTCGTCGAAGGTCGAGGACACGACCTCCCCCTTTACCGAGCGCTGCATGTCGGTCACTTCCTCCGGGCGCTCGTCGATGAGCAGCACGATGAGATCGCACTCGGGATGATTGGTGGTGATCGACTGGGCGATGTTCTGCAGCAGCACGGTCTTACCGGTGCGGGGTGGCGCCACGATCAGGGCGCGCTGGCCCTTGCCGATGGGGGAGACCACGTCGATGACGCGGGAGGAGAAATCCCGGCGTGTCGGATCCTCAATCTCCAGCTTGAGGCGCTCATTGGGATAGAGCGGCGTCAGGTTGTCGAAATGGACCT
>CAINEA010000966.1 GCA_903847525.1 uncultured Acetobacteraceae bacterium
CGCCCCACCCAAAGACCGCGGCTGCAACATCCGAAAGAACCCCTGCGCGATCAATGTATCGCGCACAGAAGCCGGCAATTCACCCAGCCGCTCGATCTCGTCCGAAGCAGCCTCCAGCATCGGCGCCAACGCTTTCGCCCGAGCCAGATAATCAATCGTTACCAACGCATCCATCACAACGGTCCTCTGGGTTGTTGAAGCAAGGCCAGGGGCTCTGCCCCTGGACCCCGCCAAAGGCTAGCCTTTGGAATCCATTTATTGGTTTGGGAGTGGAGAGGGGGCCTACTCGGACCCGGTGAGGTCACGGTTGGCCCCCTCTCCACTCCCAAACCAATAAATGGATCCCAAAGGCTAGCCTTTGGCGGGGTCCAGGGGCAGAGCCCCTGGCCTTGCAACAACAACCCAGAGGACCCACGGCGATGGATGCAGTAGCGACGATCGACTATCTGGCGCGCGCGAAAGCGTTGGCGCCGATGCTGGAGGCTGCGGCTGACGACATCGAGCGGCTGGGAGAATTGCCGGCGGCCGTGCGCGATACATTGATCGCGCAGGGGTTCTTTCGGATGCTGCAGCCGCGGTCTTTGGGTGGGGCGGAGTTGCGACCGTCGGTGTTTTCGCGGGTGACCGAGCAGATTGCGCGGGTGGACGGGTCCACGGCGTGGGTGCTGTGCCAGGGGTCGGGGTGTTCGATGTCGGCGGCGTATCTGGCGCCGGAGCAGGCCTGGGAGATCTTTGGACCGGCGACGGGCATTCTGGCCTGGGGGCCGGCGATGGGGCAGAGTGCGCGGGCGGTGCCGGGTGGATATGTGGTGAGCGGCACCTGGCGGTTTGCCAGCGGCAGCCATCATGCGACGTGGCTGGGCGCGCATGCGCTGATTTTCGAGGCGGACGGATCGCCACGGCTGAACGCCAAGGGCGGACAGGTGACGCGGACGCTGCTGTTTCCGAAATCGGAGACCCAGTTGGAGAACATCTGGAACGTGCTGGGACTGCGGGGCACCGGCAGCGACCAGTACACGGTGAAGGAACTGTTCGTGCCGGATGCGCATTCGATGTCGCGCGACGATCCGGCCGAGCGGGTGGAACAGGGGCTGCTGTATCGTTTCACCAGCGGGCAGCTCTATGCGTCTGGGTTCGCGGGCGTTGCGCTGGGGCTGGCGCGTGGGGTGCTGGATGCGTTCGCCGAGCACGCCAGGCTGAAGAAGCCGCGTGGGACCATTCGGGTGCTGCGGGAGAACCATGTGATCCAGTCGCAATTCGCGCAGGCCGAGGCGAAGTGGCGATCGTCGCGTGCGTTGCTGCACCAGACGCTGGATGCGGCGTGGGAGCATATCGAGCAGCACGGGGAGATGACGCGGGATCATCGGATGGAAATTCGCCTGGCGTCCACCTGGGCGATCCAGCAGTCCAAGCAGGCGATCCTGGATACCGATGAAGCCGTCGGTTCCGGCGGGGTGTTCGTTGGCACGCCGTTCGAACGCCGGCTGCGCGATATCCTGACCCTGGTGCAGCAGGGCCAGGGACGGCCAATGCATTTCGAGACCTGCGGCCAGTACATGCTGGGGCTGGAACCGGAAAGCACGACCTATGTATGATCCCGTATCGTTGTCCTGACAGGAGTCCGACATGCCCGCGACGTCATTGAATCATTACACGATCCGCCCGCGCGATCTGGAGGTCACGAAGGATTTCTATGCCGACGTGATCGGTCTGACGGTAGGCGATCGCCCGCCCTTGGCATTCCCCGGCTATTGGCTGTACGCCGGCAGCACGCCGGTGGTGCATCTGATCGGCAAGCAGGTGAAGGAGACGCCGATCGTCGATCATACCGATCCGAGCGTGAAGGTGACGCGGCTGGACCATGTGGCCTTCACCGCGGAGGGGCTGCCCGACATGCGCAAGCGGCTGGCCGCTGCGGGGTTGAAGTTCGACGAGCGGGTGCTGCCGCGGCTGAACATGACGCAGCTGTTCACGATCGATCCGGACGGGATCGACGTGGAGCTGAATTTCGATCCGCGTGAAACGGGCACCTGATGACGGACATTGTCGGGACCTGGGTGCTGGCGCACGCGACCTCGGTCGATCCGGCGGGGAAGGAGCTGCCTTCCCCGTACGGCCCGAAGAAGATGGGCCGGGTGACGTTCAACGCCGATGGGCGGATGATGGCGGTGCTGGTGGACGGGCGGCCGACGCTGCCGGATGGGATGGCGCGGGACTATGCGTCGTATTGCGGCAATTACCGGTTCGACGGCAAGACGCTCGTGACGCGGGTGGATGCCGCCGCCGATCCGGCGCGGATGGGGACGGACCAAATTCGGGAGGTTCGTTTCGAGGGAAACCGCATGGTGTTGCGTCCTCCGCCGCGGGTGCAGGGGGATGTGACACATCACCGGGAGTTGTACTGGGAGAAGGTGAGCCCGGTCTGACGCCAGCCTTCGTCGCGCGGGGCTCTCAACGAACCCAGAAGGTGTTGGTCGCACCGGCGACGAAGCCCATGCTTTCATAAAGCGCGACGGCTGGCAGGTTACCGGTGACGACCTGCAGACCGATCCAATCGGCGTCCTGCCCGGCCGCCCAGGCTTCGAGGGCCGCCAGCACGGCGCGCGCGGCCCCCGTGCGACGGCGATCGGCCCGCGTTGTCACGCATTCGATGACCGCACAGCCGAAGCCAATGACGCAGAGCGCGGTGGCCACGATTTCAGTTCCACGGCGATAGCCGAAGAACGCGCGCGGTGCGGGAACCCGCTCCAGGATCAGGGTGTTGACCGCGCGCCGGTTCTCGGTGATTTCGCCGAGATAGACCTGGAGCCATTCGACCGAGGCGCCATCGTGCGACTCGACCTCTGGGGGAGCCGGCGAGGGTGCGATCCGCTTGAACATCGTCGTGGTTGGGCCGCTTTGCCGGTAGCCACGCTCGCGTAGCAGATCGGCCAATCTGGCCGGCGACGTTGCGTCGAACGTCTGAAACCGGGCGGGCGCACCAAGCGCGCGGTAACGGGCTTCGACGTCGGCGATGGCGGCCGGAAAATCGTTGCCTCGGAAGTCGATCGTTGACACGGAATTGGCGCGCTGGGAGCCGCCCCCGGACGACCTCCAGAGCCATCCGTCGATATCGGCGGTGCGCAGCGCGGGCCAGGCCCGCACATGCGCACGCTCCATCCGCTCGCGGTCTTCGCGGGAAATCTCCATTCTGGTCAGGCTCCGAAACTTGCCAGCCTTGGCTGAAAGGTGGAGGGAAGGGGTGTTTTAGTTGTAGCACGCGATGGAGGTATATCGGCGATAGGATGAGGGTTGCGAGATGCGGATATTGTTCGAGATGCCGGGGCGGCTGCTCGGACGCGGATCTGCGTCCTAAATTATCTAACCTTGACAGTTATTATTAATGACGTTATCTAGACACTATGGACAAATTCCCCGACACATCGGCCGACCCGCGTTCCGATCTGGCGCGCATGCTGCCGCAGGATGCCTTGCGGCAGATCCTTCTGATCCTGCGCAGCTGCCTACCTCCGCCGCGGATAGTTGACCGGCAGGCTCTGGCGCGGCGGGAACGGGCGGCGTTGGCGGGGGTGGCCTCGCTGTTGCCGCGCAATGCCGTGGAGGGGCGGTTGGCGGCTCAGTTCGTGGCCGCGGATGCCTGGGCGATGGATTGCCTGTATCTGGCGGGGGAGCGGCAGCAGGAGATGGAGGCCGCGCACCAATCCCGGGCGCAGGCGATCGGTATGATGCGGGAGGCGAAATTGGCGCTGCGGACGCTGCTGAAATTGCAGGCGGCGCGGCGGAAGGTGGTGGCGGATAAGGCCGGCGCGAAACGGACCGCCGAGATGACGCGTAGCGTCTCGGGGCTGATGCGGGAGCCGCCCAATCCATCCAGGACGCGAACGCCCGCCTCGCCAAAACCCGCGCCGCAACAATCCGCCCTGGGCCGCGATGCGGCAGCGGCGAGGAGGTTCCGGCTTATCTCAAATACCGGCACGAAATCTCAGAGCAAGAGCGCTGAGACTTCCCCGAGACTCACTCTGGTGCCGCCGAAGCAGGGAGCGGATCCGGCCGGGTCGTGGACCGATGGCACGAAGCCGCCCGGGCCGGGAAACGGCTGGAAAGGGCGCGAGCACTGAGGGAGGCGTTACTCCGCCGCCTTCTTGCCGAGGGTTGCCAGCACTTCCGCCGTGTGCTCGCCCAGCTTCGGGGCTGGACGGCGGACGGAGCCGGGGGTTTGCGACAGTTTTACCGGCACACCCATGGTGCGGAACTTGCCGGTGACGGGATGGTTGGTTTCCACCACCATGTCGCGGGCGAGGATCTGTGGATCGGTGAAAACCTCGTCGTAATGCAGCACCGGGCCGGCGGGAATGCCTGCTTCTTCCAGGCCGGCGAGCCAATGGGCGGAGGATTTGACCGCCAGCTTGGCCTGGATCAGCTCCACCAGTGCCGCGTTGTTGGCGACGCGGTCGGCGTTCTTGCCGAAGCGGGGATCGGCCACCAATTCGGGCAGGCCGATCAGGTCGCACAGGGAAATAAAGAACTTTTGCTGCGAGGCGCCGAGGGTAATGAAGCCGTCCGAGGTGGCGAAGACGCGGTAGGGGGCGCTGCCGCGGTGCTGCTGGCCGATGCGGGCCGGGCGTGTGCCGGTGGCGAAGTAATGGGCGGATTCATAGACCGCGAGCGAGGTGGCGGCTTCGAGCAGGGAGGTCTCGACCATCTGGCCCTCGCCGGTGCGGTGGCGGGCCTCCACCGCGGCGAGCAGGCCGAAGGCGAGGAACATGCCGGCCGTGACGTCCGATATGGCGATCGGCAGGCGGTGGGGCGGGCCGTCCTCGGGGCCATTGGTGCTCATCAGCCCGGACATGCCCTGGGTGATCAGGTCGAAGCCGCCGCGCGAGGCGTAGGGGCCGGTCTGGCCGAAGCCGGAGATGGCGCCGTAGATCAGGCGGGGGTTGCGGGCGTGCAGCACATCCCAGCCGAGGCCGAGGCGGGCCATGACGCCGGGGCGGTAGTTCTCGATCACGATGTCGGCGCGGTCCACGAGTTCGAGGAAGGCGGCCTTGTCGGCCGGGTTCTTGAAGTCCATCGCGACGGAACGCTTGTTGCGGTTCCAGGTCATGAACGGCGCGCTTTCGCCGTTGATGAAGGGGGGCATGTTGCGGGCGGAATCCCCGCCGCCGGGCTGCTCGATTTTCAATACGTCGGCGCCGTGATCGGCCAGCATCATCGCCGCATAGGGGCCGGAGAGATGGCCGGTCAGGTCCAGGACCAGCAAGCCGTCCAGCGATCCGCGCGCCTCGCTGTTCGTTGAGTTGTCCATTTGTCCTGTCCCTCGATTGCCCAGCCTTAGGGCCAGCCTAGAGCGTCCGCGGGCTGGGCGGAAGGCGACGGAGACGGGGATGATTGTGGCTGCACATGCGGAATGGGTGACTTGGTTAGTTCCCCGTTAAGGATTGCCGTGGTAGGAGATTACAATGCGGAAAAGCTTTGTCTTGCCTGTTCTCGCCCTGTTTGCTTTCAGCCATCCATCGGATGCGTCGACCAAATCGAAAGAAAGCGACTCTTCTCACGTAAATGTCCATAAATCGGTGGCCGCCAAGCACCGGGCCCTGCGATACGCCGGGGCGCACCGCCATCGCGGCGGGTCAGGGGATTTCGAGGCTTCGGTGCCGGCGGCGGGTTTCGGCTTCTGCGGTGCCATGGTTATGCCACCGGCCGAATTGCGCGAGGTTTCGCGGGGGTTCAGCGGCTATCATAGCGGCATCGATCTGATGGCGCCGATGGGTTCGCCAATCCGAGCGGCGGCGGGCGGCACGGTGATGTATGCCGGGTGGTACTACGCCTATGGCAATATTGTTGACATCCAGCACGCTGACGGCGTGGTGACGCGTTACGCGCATATGTCGGCGTTCGCGCCGGGCATCCATGCCGGCACGCCGATCGCCGTCGGCGGGATCATCGGCGAAGTGGGCGCGACCGGGCGGGCGCACGGGACGCATGTGCATTTCGAGGTACGGATCAGCGGCCGGCCGGTTGATCCCAGATCCTATCTGGGGCTGGCGGGGTGCGGCACGGCGCCGCGACCGGAACTGGTGGAAGAAGCGCACGCGCCGGAATCGGCGCCGGGCCGGTAATCGGGCGAAGGAAGGCCAGGGGCGCTGCCCCTGGACCCCGCTAAGGGCAAGCCCTTAGAACCCGCTACTGGTTTGGATGTGAACAGGGGGCCTACTGAGACCGCGCAAGGTCTGAGTAAGCCCCCTGTTCACATCCAAACAATGGAATGTTTCCAAAGGCAAGCCTTTGGCGGGGGGCCAGGGGGCAGCGCCCCCTGGCCTTCCCTTCACCCCATCGTCGGCCGATGACGGCGCAGGGCCAGGCCGAATTGCAGCCAGGTCACGCCCTGGATGATCAGTTCGATGCCGACCAGGGTGCCGAGCAGGGTCAGGCCGGACCAGGGCAGGGTCAGGTAGATCCACACGCCGAGGGCGGCGCTGATCAGGCCGCCAAGCACCATCAGCCACCAGTACTGAACTTCCCGGTGCCGGAGCGCGATGAGGATCCGGAGGATGCCGCCGACGATCA
>CAINEA010000967.1 GCA_903847525.1 uncultured Acetobacteraceae bacterium
CAAGGCTGCGCGCGGCGCGTTCCTGCGCCATGTCGTAACTGCGCAGCCCGGCGCCGACGCTGAGCACGACGAACGGCAGTGCCAGCATCGCATGGGCCAGCACCAGACCGAGCACCGTGTTGTTCAGGCCCAGCAGCGCATAGACGTAGAAGATCCCGATCGCCGTCAGGATCGCCGGCACCAGCAGCGGCGCGATCACCAGCAGCCGAAACACATTCGCCCAGCGAAACCCGCCGGCATGCAAGCCATAGGCGGCGGCCACCCCCGCCGGCGTGGCGGCCAGGGTGGTCAGCACGGCGATCTGCACACTCAGCCAGGCCGCGTCGCGCCATTCCACCGAACCCAGAAAACTCCGGTACCAGCGCAACGAATAGGCCCGCGGCGGGAACTCCAGGAACGTCGAGTCGGAGAAGGACACGGGAATGACGATCAACACCGGCAGCACCAGGAACGCCAGCACCAGGCCACCGAGCGCATAGAGCCAAAGGCGGCGCAGGACCGGAACGTGATCGTCGCTCATGGCGGCTGCATCCCGGTGAGGCTGCGCAGCGAGAGCACCCGGCTTGCCAGCCAGAAGATCCCCGCGGTCATCACGAACAGCACTACCCCCAACGCACTGGCCGCCCCCCAATCCACATAGGTGGTCACGTTCTGCTGGATCTTCATCGAAACCGTCGTCACCCGCCCGCCGCCCAGGAATTGCGGCGTGACGTAGAAGCCCAGGCAGATCACGAACACCATCACGGTCCCCGCCGCCAGACCGGGAAAGGTCAGCGGCAGATAGACCCGCCAGAACGCGCTGGCCGGGCTGGCGCCGAGGCTGGCGGCGGCACGCATATAGTCGTGGTCCAGCGCGCGCATATTGGCATAGACCGGCAGCACCAGGAACGGGATCATGATGTGCAGCATGCCGATCGCCGTGCCGGTGAAATTATGCACCAGCGCCAAGAGCTGATCGATCAGGCCCCATTTCATAAGCAACGTATTGAGGATCCCACGCCGTTGCAGCAGCACCAGCCAGGCATAGGTGCGCACCAGCAGGGCGGTCCAGAACGGCACCAGCACCAGCGTCAGGCAGATCGTCGCCGCCCGGCCCGGCAGTTTCGCGATCATATAAGCCAGCGGGTAGCCCAGGCACACCGCCAGCACCGTGACCAGCAGGCTGAGTTCCAGGGTCACCCCGAACACGGACAGATAGGCCGGTTCCGTCACCATTCGCCGGTAGTTCGCCAGGCTCAAGCCGGTTTCATCGTAGAACGACAGCCAGAACAGCCAGCCGGCCGGAATGAACAGCAGCCCGCCCAGGATCAGGAAGGCCGGGCTGGCCAGCGCCGCCAGAACCGCGCGTTCCCGCGCCGCATCGGCGCGCAATCCGGCAACGTTCACGGCGCGGGAACCAGCAAGGTGTCGGCAGGGTCCATCACCAGCCCAACCGCCGCGCCACGCGCCGGCAGCGCGGCAATGCGCGCGGCCCGCGCCGGCTCGTTCAACGTGATGACGGCCCCATCCGCCAGGCGCAAATCGATGCGTAAACTGTCGCCCTGATAAACGATATCCTCCACCACCGCATCGATCCGGTTACCGCCGCCCGCGGCGCCCACGCCGACAATGGCGAGCTTTTCCGGCCGGATGACCAGAAGAAATTTCCCGTCCATCGCCGGCGGGTCCGCAAGCGCGAGAACACGATCCTGCCAGCGCGCCACGCCATCGATGACGGAGACCGGCAAAAACGTGCTGTCGCCAATAAAGTCGGCAACGAAATGGCTTCCCGGCCGCTCATACAACCGCCGCGGCGTGTCGATCTGCTGGATGCGGCCATGATCGATCACCGCGATGCGGTCCGACAGGGTCAAGGCCTCGCGCTGATCATGGGTCACGTAGATCACCGTCATGCCCAGCCGCGCATGCAGCCGGCGCAGCTCGATCTGCATCTGCTCGCGCAGCTTCTTGTCCAGCGCCGACAGAGGCTCGTCCATCAGCAGGACCCCCGGCTCGAACACGATCGCCCGCGCCAGCGCGACACGCTGGCGCTGGCCGCCGGACAATTGATCGATCCGCCGCGACCCGAAATCATCCAGCCGCACCAGTTCCAGCGCCGTCCGCACGCGCCGGCGCCGTTCGTCCACGGACACGCCGCGCAGCGACAGCGGAAAACCGACATTCCCGGCGACATCCATATGCGGAAACAGCGCATAGCTCTGGAACACCACGCCCAGGTTGCGCCGGTGCGGCGGGGTACGGACCATCTCCTGCGCGCCGAACCGCAGGCTGCCGGCATCAGGTCGGGTGAAGCCGGCCAGGATCATCAGCAGCGTGGTCTTGCCCGATCCCGACGGGCCCAGCAGCGTCAGGAACTCGCCGCTGGCGACATCGATGTCCACGCCATCCAGGACCGTGGCTTGCCCGTAGCGCTTGGTCAGTTCCCGAACGGCGATCGGCAGCGCGCCCCCCGACATCCTATTGCTGCAGGAACGCGTCCATCTTCTCGGTCAGCTTGGCCAGGTTGTCGGTCCAGTAGTCGAAGCTGATCACGGTCTGGCGCGCGGTATTCGTAGGCGAGGAATTGATCCGCGCCGCTTCCTCGGGCGTGATCTTGCCGGTGGCAAAGGCCTTTTCGTTGATCGGGCCGTAATTGATGTATTTCGGAATATCCGCCTGCAATTCCGGCGAGACCATCAGCGCGATCACCTTCTGCGCCAGCTCGCCATTCTTCGCCCCTTTCGGGATCACCAGGCAGTCGGCATTCAGGATGCCCTGGTTATAGGTGGTGGCGGCCTTGGCGCCGTCCTTGATCGCCGCCCCGGCGCGGCCGTTCCAGATCGCCACGATATCGGCCTCGCCGTCCTTCAGCAGCTGCGCGGATTGCGCGCCGGAGGCCCACCACGCGACCACGTTCGGCTTGATCTTCGCCAGGCTCTTCATCGCGCGATCCACGTCCAGCGGATACAGCTTGTCCGGCGCCACGCCGTCGGCCATCAGCGCGATCTCCATGGTTTCGCTCGCACCGCGCGAGAACGACCGTGTGCCCGGAAACTTCTTCACGTCCCATACATCGGCCCAGGTCTGCGGCCCGTTCTCGCCGAATTTTTCGGTGTTCCAGGCAATCACGGTGGAATAATAGATCACCCCGATCCAGTCCTTGTTGACCATCTTCGGGTTGATGCCGTCGGTCTTGATCACGCCGTAGTCCAGAGGCTCGAACAATCCTTCCACCGTGCCGCGCGCGCAGCTCGCACCGCCGAGATCGGCGACATCCCATTTCACCGCATTGGCGCGCACCTGCGCCCGCACATCGGCCAGCCCGGTCAGCGTGTCTTCCTTAATAACGATGTTGAGTTTTTGCTGAATCGGGTCCAGCAGCGCCTTGCGCTGTGCAGCCTGATAGGCACCGCCGAAGGACGCGAAGGTGATGACCTGCTGGGCCGACGCGGTCGCGGCCCATCCAAAGATCCCGGTGGCAGCCAGGCAAAGACGGAGCGTCTGACGCATCGTTTTCTTCCTTTTGTCCGTGGGCAGGCGAGATACTATCGCCTGCCAAAGGCCGCCGGGCCAGATGAAAATTGCCGAGATGAAAATTGCCCCGCATGCGATCCCGGCGCTAGGCTTGCCCCGATCGAACGGCGCAAGCGAGCATTCCCGTGCACATGAAGAAAAACCTGCCGCCCAGCCTGTATGCCGATACGGCGCGCCCGCCGGTCGATACGCCGCCGGTCGACGGCGACCGCCGGGTTTCCGTCGCGGTGATCGGCGGCGGCTTCACCGGCCTGTCCACCGCGTTGCATTTGGCCGAACAGGGCACCGACGTCACCGTTCTGGAGGCCAATGAGCCGGGCTGGGGCGCCTCCGGCCGCAACGGCGGCCAGGTCAATCCAGGCCTGAAGCACGATCCGGCGCAGGTGGAGGCCGATTTCGGCCCAGACCTCGGCCCGCGCATGGTGGCGATGTCCTGGGGCGCGCCGGATTTCGTGTTCGACCTGATCCAGCGCCAGCAGATCACCTGCGAGGCCTCGCAGACCGGCACGCTGCGCGCCGCCTACAGCGAGGCCGGCGCGGCGGAGATCCGCGCCAGCTACGAACAGGGCGCCCAGCGCGGCATGCCGGTGCAGTTGCTCGATGCCGGCGCCCTGCGCACGGGCACCGGGGCGGACCGTTACGCGGCCGCGCTGCTCGATCCGCGCGGCGGCCATCTGAACCCGCTCGGCTATGCCTGCGGCCTGGCGCAGGCGGCGATGCAGGCGGGCGCGAAGGTGCATGGCGCCAGCCCCGCATTGTCGGTCACCCGCCAGGATGGCGGCTGGGCGGTGCGGACTCCCACCGGCACCGTCCAGGCGGAGCAACTGGTGCTGGCCACCAACGGCTACACGGATGGCCTATGGAACGGCCTGCGCCGGACCCTGGTGCCCGTCTACAGCGGCGTCGTCGCCACCGAACCGCTCCCCGAGGAAGTCGCCCGCACGATCATGCCGATGGCGTCGTCGGTGTATGAAATCGGCAAGGTCACGGTCTATTACCGCATCGACCGCGGCAACCGGCTGCTGATGGGCGGACGCTGCCGGCAGAGCGACGCCGAAACCCCCGAACAGATGGCCTTCCTGGTGCGCTACGCCCTGCGCCTGTGGCCGCAATTGCGCGGCTTCCGCTGGACGCATGGCTGGAACGGCCAGCTCGCGGTCACCACCGATCATTATCCGCATATCCACGAACCCGCCGATGGCGTGCTGGCCTGCCTCGGCTACAACGGAAGGGGCGTGGCCATGTCGAGCGCGATGGGCCCCCAACTCGCCAAGCGTGTGCTCGGCGGCAAGGCGGCCGAGATCGACATGCCGATCACCGATCTGAAGGAGATCCCGTTTCATGGCCTGTGGAAGACCGCCGTCGCGGCCCGCATCACCTATGGCCGCATTCGGGATTATCTGAGCGTTTAGAGCCGTTCCACGCGGACCATCTTCGGCCCGCGCTCTGGTCTACCCTCTGGCGGCGGAAAGAACCGCGTCCAGGTTGCGCTGCGCCACGTTCAGCACGGCGGCATCGCCCGACACCATCAGGGCGGCGATGGCGCCGTCGATTGTCAGCAGGATTTGCCGCGCCAGCAACCCGGGCTCCGCGAGCCCCGCGGCTACGGCCAGCCCCTCCAGGAAAGCCAGTATCTGGCGATGATGCTCGCTGGCCATTTCGCGAATCGCCGGCTCGCCCTTGGCGTGTTCCGCCGCGGCGTTCATGAAGGCGCAGCCATAGAAGCGGCCGCCATTGAACCATCGCGCAATCGCCGGGATAACAAAGTGCAGCCGGGTCATCGGATCGGCTCCGGACTGGATAATCGCGGCGAGAAACGCCTCGCGCCAATCCGCGCCCTCGCGTGTCAGCACCTCGCGCACCAGCGCATCCTTGGAACCGGACCGGGCATACAGCGTCATGTTCGACGCGTTCGCGGCCGCAAGGATCCGCTCGATGCCGGTGGCGTGGATCCCGTCACGGCAAAACAACTCGCGGGCCACCTCGACGATGCGCTCCGAAGCCGGGCTCGGATGCCGCTCGGCGGCTTCACTTGCCCCGGATAAAGACAGGCTTTGTAAAGATTGCTTGGACATTTATCACTATCGCCCAACATTCGGGCGATTGAGCAAAATACAGGCAATACATCTGCACGATTCAGCGTCGTTGTCCAAACAAGCTGTATTCTATTGCTGTGTAAGTCGCTGGTCATCACACGTTCTCGCCGTCACCCGTCACCCGTCACCTCGCGGCCGAGTTGCCTGACCCGCCTGTCCGCCGAGCTCGGCGGCCTTCGGCTTTCGTTGCCTGCCTAATCCCCGCCTCGCCGTTCCATCGTTGCAACCGTCTGGAAGGAGTGCCGCCTATGTCGGAGAAGGTCCCGATAACCGCCGCCGGACTGAATGCCGCGATACCCATCCCAGGGATCGTCGTCATCGACACCTGCAACCCCGAAGCCTACGGCGCCGGCCGCATTCCCGGCGCCCGCTGGCTGGAATGGTACCGGATGATGAAGCCGCCCCGGGCCGGGCCGATGTTCAAGTCCAAGGACGAGATCCTCGCCGAATGCGCCACGATCGGCGTCACGCCGGAAACCCCGGTCTATCTCTATTGCTTCAAGGGCGCCCGCGCCTCCAACACGCTGGTGGCGCTGAAGGAAGCCGGGATCAAGGACGTGCGCATGTATTTCGGCAGCTGGAACGAGTGGAGCCGCGATCCGAAGCTGCCGATCGAATCTGGCTTGCCGTTTGCACCGGTGCTGTCGGAAGCAGCCGAATAGCCTCCGCATCGCCCGCGCGGTCCGTCCGCGCGGGTAGCTGACCGACAAGGAAGTTTGGATGACCCTCGCCTGCGATCCGTTCGACCCCTCCGCCGCCCACGCCGAGGGCTGCACCTGCCGCGTGCAACTCCCTGCACGCCCGGCCAATGCCGCGGCCGGGGAAGATCGTGTCGCGCAGATGGTGCGCACCGCCGTGCTGCGTGCGGCGTTTCCGAACGGCAAGGACCGCCGCGGCTTCCTGCGCGCCGTCGGCGCCACCACGGCCGCCGCGGCCCTGGCGCAGTTCTTTCCGCTGCAGGCCGCCACCGCCCTGGCGCAGGACGCGCCCAAGGCGCTGGAGCGGCCCAACCTGAAGATCGGCTTCATTCCGATCACCTGCGCTTCGCCGATCATCATGGCGCAGCCGATGGGCTTCTATTCCCGCTATGGACTGAATGCCGAGGTGATCAAAACAGCCGGCTGGGCCATCGTGCGCGACAAGGCCCTGAACCGCGAATACGACGCGAGCCACATGCTCTCACCGATGCCGATCGCCATCTCCATGGGGCTCGGCTCGCTGCAGCAGGACTGGCAGATCCCGGCGATCGAGAACATCAACGGCCAGGCCATCGTCCTGGCCCTGAAGCACAAGGACCGGCGCGATCCGAAGACCTGGAAGGGAATGCGCTTCGGCATTCCGTTCGACTATTCGATGCATAACTACCTGCTCCGATACTATCTCGCGGAAGCCGGCATCGATCCGGACGCGGACGTTCAGTTGCGCGTGATACCGCCCCCGGAAATGGTCGCCAATCTGCGCGCCGACAACATCGACGGGTTTCTCGGCCCCGATCCGGTCAACCAGCGCGCCGTGTTCGACGGCATCGGCTTCATCCACATTCTGTCGCGCGACATCTGGGATGGGCATCCCTGCTGCGCCTTCAGCGTCTCGAAGGAATTCATCGCGGCCAACCCGAACACGTTCCTGGCCCTGTCGCGGGCGATCATCGATGCCACCGGCTTCGCCAACAAGGCGGAGAACCGCAAACAAATCGCCGAGGCGATCGCCCCGGCCAACTACCTGAACCAGCCCCCGGTGGTGGTGGAGCAGGCACTCACCGGAATCTATGCCGACGGATTGGGCAATATCGTCAACCAGCCCTTGCGCGCCGGCTTCGATCCCTTCCCCTGGGAAAGCTTCGGCGTCTGGATCCTCACGCAGATGAAGCGCTGGGGCCAGGTGAAGGGCGATGTCGATTACGCCGCGGTCGCACGAAATGTGATGCTGGCCACCGACGCACGCCGCGAAATGACCGCGCTCGGCCTCGCCGCCCCGGAGGCCAACACAAAAAGCTTCGTGGTAATGGGCAAGCCGTTCGACCCCGCTACTCCCGATGCCTACGTCAACAGCTTCGCCATTCGCAAAGCCGGATGACGCGCTACGCCGCTCCGCTCCTGTCGGCGTTGCTCCTAGCAATGTTGCTGTTCGCCTGGCAGTTATCGGTGCGCGACACCTCCCCAGCCGCCGGCATGAACCCGGAATATGCCAAATTGATGGGTGCCGCAGCCACCCAGGGCAAATCCGCCATCCCGACCCCGCTGGACGTGGGCGCCAAGCTCGTGGCCGCCCTGGCCG
>CAINEA010000968.1 GCA_903847525.1 uncultured Acetobacteraceae bacterium
CCGAACCTTGATCTCAACCGCGCGAAAACAAGGTTGGGACTTGCTGGCCACCCTGTGCGCCGACCCGAAGACGCTGATCGCGGAACTCCGGCTGGCGTGAGGTGTCGCTGGCTACCTGGGCTGTAACAAAAACCATTTAACGGCGTGATTGCAATACGCGAGTGGTACAATGACGAGGCCCTTGAAGAGAATTGGGAACTGGTAGGCTTTATAAGACAGATTTAAAAACCTCGGTTGGTGCAAGAATTTACCAAGTGTTAAATATTTTTTTCTAATTGTTTTCGATAGGTCCTACCAGTTCCCGGTAATGCATTCTCGACTGAAGTGGCGATCGTTCACACCTCCGATCATCGTCCTGTTTACGCGGCCGGGCTATTGGACCCGCTATTGCGGCGCGGTGATCGCATGGGAATGGCCGGTGCGGCGCCGGCGGGTCAGGGCAATTCCCGCGAATCCGGTCATCAGGATCGCCAGTGTCGCGGGCTCCGGCACGGCCGCGGCGGCAACAAGCGTGCCGATCGTCACACCGGCACCGTTGGAATATCCGGTCGGCGTCGCTGCCCAACCGATCGAGCGAAGTAGCGACAGATCGGACGGTGACAGACCCGTCGCGCCGCCATTGAGATAGGCGTTCTGCACATCTCTGGGGGTACCAACAACAGAACCGGTCAGCCAGTCCGCCCGATCGCCGCCATCGAGCGTGGTGTCGAAGGCGCCAAGGCTGGTTTTCCCGTCATCGAGGGAGAAGTAGGCCGTTGTGCCGCTATAGGTGTAGCTGTGCACGCCCGGGGCACTGTAGCGGAACAGATCGAGGGGCATCTGATAGTTGCCCATCCCATTCACCCCGATTCCCGTGGCGCGCCCCAGAATTTCTGTAATTTCATGCTCCGCGACGCCGACAAAATCGTAGGCGCCGGAGGTTATGCCATCCGTCTGGTTGAAATCCCAGTTCAGGGTCGTGCTGAAGCCAATCGCACCGTCCAGCACGTTGGATGTGGTCGAAATCAGTCCAAGGGCCTTGGCATCGGCGCGGGTGAACGCGATCAGGTTCGGTCCGGTCTGATTTGGCGGAATGGTCTCGAAGGTCGAGAGCAGCGTCACGAGTTTCGGTAGCGTCAGGTAGCCGATCAGAGACGCCGAACTGGTCCCGGCCTGATTGCCGGTAACCGTCGATCCGTTCGATTCGCCCCAGCCGATATTGATATAGATCGTGGCGGGATTGTTGAAGTTGGTGGTGAAAGCGGCCTCGGCCTGCAAGATGCCCGCCTTTATCTGCGCGGAGTTTGCCGCGCCGATGACACTGGCATTCCAGTTATTAACGAAGCTAATGGCGCTGGCTTGGTTTGTTGTTGCAATTATTCCCGCGGAGGCTAGTAGGATGGCCATCCCTTTGCGGAAAATTGGACGAAATAATGGCGTCGTTGTTAGAAAGCTCATTTTACCCCGGATACATTTGTTGTTTTTTAAGCCCTGTTAAACAAGACGTATCGCAAGGGCTCGTCAAGTCACAATCGTGTCACGTCGGCCAAACTAGTTGCTTTTTTTAATGAAAGACAAGGGCAAAAATTAAAAGCCGTTCGGTGTTCCCACGGAGCACAGCTAATATTCATCTGTATACTTATTCAACCGCGCAGTGAGGCCGGATGCCATTTTGGCATATTTATGAAAAATCGTTGAAATTATAAATATAGTCGTGCGCGATCCACGGCGTTCGCACTTATCCATGCGAATAAAAAACTTGTGGCCTCGGCTGTAAGATGCCGAATGCCGATAGACCAGGGCATGCAGGAAGGGCGCGGCCCTCCCAAGAAGCCCAAGCCAATGCGGCCCGGAGACCGTCAACGGATCGAACGTTATCTGCGTCGGTTGCCAACACAATCACGGCCAGGCGGCCCTCGGGCACCTGCCGGCAGTGCAGGGATATCCGTTCAGGTAAGCGCCGTACCTGCCATTGGCCAGGAATGCCGCGCGGATTTCGCTTATCCGAGCCCGCGCCTATACGAGTTGATGACGGCAGGCCCCTGTCGTTCCGAAATAGTATCGGGCCTGCCATTCTGCCGGCCGGAGCCGCGCCGGCCCGTCGGAAACCGCCCTAGCCGGGAATGCGGACCTTCATGGATTTGATCCCGCGCAGGAAATTCGAATAGACCCGCTCGGGCTCGCTGGTCACCTCGATCACCGGGAACCGCGTCAGGATCTCTTCCCACAGGATCCGCAGCTGCATCTCCGCCAATCGGTTGCCCACGCAGCGATGCACGCCGAACCCGAACGACAGATGCTGGCGCGGCCGGGCGCGGTCGACAATGAAACGATCCGGCGCCTCGATCGCCTCGTCGTCGCGGTTGCCCGAAACGTACCACATCACGACCTTGTCGCCGGCCTTGATCTTCTGCCCGCCGAGTTCGGCATCGGCCACCGCGGTGCGGCGCATATGCGCGACAGGGGTCTGATAGCGGATGATCTCGCTGACCATGCCTGGAATGACCGCGGGATTGTCCCGCAGCTTGCGGTACTCGTCGGGGTTGTTGTGCAGCGCCCATAGCCCGCCGCTGATGGAGTTGCGGGTGGTGTCGTTGCCACCCACGATCAGCAGAGCCAGCGTGCCCATGAACTCGCGAGGTTCCAGGTTCCGCGTTGCCTCGCCATGCGCCAGCATGGAAATCAGGTCGTAGCGCGGCGGCTCGTTCACCCGCTCGTTCCACAACCGGCTCATTGCCTGCGCCATCTTGGTCAGCTCGTCGAAGCGTTCCTGCTCGGTATGCACCGGCGATTCGGGATCGTTGATGTTGCAGATCGCCACGTCCGACCAATAGGTCAGCTGCGCCCTGTCCTCGAACGGATAGTCGAACAGGGTGGCCAGCATCTGCGTGGTCAGCTCGATAGAGACGCGCTTGACCCAGTCGAATTCCTCGTTGCGCGGAAGATTGTCCAGGATGCGGCAGGCGCGCTCGCGAATCAGCGTCTCCATCCGCGCCAAATTCATCGGCGCGACGATCGGGCTGACCACCTTGCGCTGTTCATCGTGGCGCGGCGGGTCCATGCGGATGAAGCTCGGCCGGTCGAGATGCTTGGGCTGATCCTCGATCTGGATGCCGCCGAGCTGGCTGGCGGAGGAGAAGACCTGGTGCGCCACCTCGGCCTGCATGATGTCCTTGTACTTGGTCACCGACCAGTACGGACCGAACGGGCTATCGGGGCAGTAATGCACCGGCGCCTCGCGCCGCAGACGCTCGAAATACGGCCAGATGGTATCCTGCTGGAAGCGGGCGGGATCGCTCATGTCCAGCGTGTCGAGCGGCGCGGCGTAGGCTTCGGCGCGGGCGTTTTGTGCGACCTGGGCGTCCATCCTGTCCTCCTGCCTTGGTTGTCATCCGAGCTTTCGGACAGTTTGACGGGGATCGGCCGTTTGGCGCAAGTGATCTGCACCATAGAGCCGGGGCTATCGGGGTAAGGGAAGCAGGCCAGGGGCGCTGCCCCTGGACCCCGATAAGGGCTAGCCCTTAGAACCCCATACTTGGTTTGGGTGTGGGAAGGGGGCCTACACGGACAAGGCTAGGTCTGCGTAGGCCCCCTTCCCACACCCAAACAATGGAAGGTTTCCCAAGGCTCGCCTTTGGCTTGGGTCGAGGGGGCGGAGCCCCTCGCCTTGCTTCCTTCACTCGATAGTCCCGCCAGCGCGGCGAAGGGGAATGACATGGCTCGGCAGTTGAAGGTCGCGGTTCAGATGGACCCGATGGAGAGCATCGGCATCGAGGGGGATTCCAGCTTTGCCCTGATGCTGGAGGCACAGGCGCGCGGTCATGAGCTGTGGCATTACGAGGTGCGCAACATGTGGCTGCGCGAGGGCAAGGCGAGCCTGGGCGCGCGGCGCGAGGAGCGCCTGTATGCCAGGGCCCGGCCGGTGCGGGTGCAGCGCGTGCTCGGCGATCATTTCAGCTTCGGGGAGACCCAGATGGTCGACCTGGGCACGATGGACACGATCCTGATGCGCCAGGACCCGCCCTTCGACATGGCCTATATCACCGCGACGCACCTGCTGGAGCATATCCATCCGCACACGCTCGTGGTGAACGACCCGGCCTCGGTGCGCAACGCGCCGGAAAAGCTGCTGGTGACGCATTTCCCGGATTTGATGCCGCCGACGATGATCAGCTGGGATGTGGAGGCGATGCGCAGCTTTCGTGCCGAGCACCAGGACATCATCGTCAAGCCGCTGTTCGGCAACGGCGGCGCCGGCGTGTTCCGCATCAAGGCGGACGACGAGAACTTTTCCTCGCTGCTGGAAATGCATTTTTCCCGGTCGCGCGAGCCGCTGATGCTGCAGCGCTACGAGCCGGCGGTGCGTTCGGGCGACAAGCGCATCATCCTGGTGGACGGCGTGGCGATGGGCGCGATCAACCGCGTGCCGGCTTCGGGCGAGGCGCGATCGAACATGCATGTCGGCGGGCGGCCGGAGAAGACCGTGCTGACCGCGCGGGAGAAGGAAATCTGCGCGGCGATCGGCCCGACCCTGCGTGAGCAGGGGCTGATCTTCGTCGGCATCGACGTGATCGGTGATTGGCTGACGGAGATCAACGTCACCTCCCCCACCGGATTGCAGGAAGTGGCCCGATTCGACGGTGTGCATCTGGAAAAGGCGATCTGGGACAGCATCGAGGCGAAAATAGCGGCGAAACCTTAGGTCGAAACGACTTTCCAGCGCCGTAAAACCCTGATTATTCAGACAAAATACAAGTTCGCGGAACCTTCATATATGCATCATTGTCCGGTCATGGTCTGAGCGTTAATGCCGAACCCATGAACCAATCCACCTCCACCCTGCGCCGGTTCGCCTCCAAGAGGCCGCTGCTCGTTCATGGCGCGGGCGATCCGGGCGGCCCGAGCCAGCCGGCGGATTGGGAACTGGTGCGGGTGCGCGCCGGACGCCGGATCATCCGCCGTGCCCGCGTGATCCGCCGCATGGTCAGCGTTCTGCTCTGGACGCTGGTTTCCATCGTGATCCAGTCCGTCTGCCTGCTCTTGCCGGGCAACGCCAAGGTGCATTTCGCCCGCTGCTACTGGGGCGTCTTTGCCTGGCTGATGGGCATCAAGGTCCGGGTGATCGGGGAGAAGGCGCGACGGAAAGACGGCCGCGCCGTCGTCTTCGTGTCCAACCATTCGTCCTGGCTCGACATTCCCGTGCTGGGTGGGCAGCTCGACGCCTGCTTCATCGCCAAGGACCAGGTCGGCCAGTGGCCGGTGATCAGCACCATCGCCAAGCTGGGCCGTTCCGTGTTCGTCAGCCGCTCCCGCGGCTCCACCGGGCGGGAACGCAACGACATGACCGGGCGGCTGGCCGCTGGCGACAATCTGCTGCTGGTCCCCGAGGGCACGACGTCCGACGGTGCGCGGGTGCTGCCGTTCCGCTCGGCCTTCTTCGCCATCACCGAGGGCGAGCGCCGGCCGATCGTGCAGCCGGTGTCGATCGTCTATGACCGGCTCGGCGGACTGCCGACCGGGCGGGCCAACCGGCCGCTGTTTTCCTGGTACGGCGACATGGATATCGCCTCGCATTTCTGGCAGATCGGCCAGCACCGGGGCATGCGCTGCACCGTGCTGCTGCACGCGCCGCTGGATCCGGCACATTTCGCCAACCGCAAGGAGCTGGCGAATACGGTGTGGAAGGCCTGCGCAGACGGAGCGGCGACCCTGCGGCAAAACCGGCCGGCCCGGCCGATCCTGGCACCGAGCTACGACGGCGCGATCGAGGACACCCAGCCTGTCTTCGCCTGACGCCCATCCCGTGATGGATGACGCGATAGGTTCATCGGCCGTTCATCCAGCTTTTATTGACACGATGCCGTCCCTATCTGCCAGAATATCGGCGTGATGGGAGGCCGTAGAACGCCCTTGAGCTTGACCCGCGACCCGATGCCAACGATTTCTCCGCTTTCCCGCTCCGGATTGGTCCGGCCGGGTGAGGCGGAGTTCGGTTGATGACGGTTTTGCAGACAGGCCAGGGCGCCGTTCCGGCAGCGAGCAATCCGGTACGGATGAACAAGCGTTTGCACATGATCACCTGGGGTTGCCAGATGAACGTGTACGACAGCTTGCGGATGGAGGATGTGCTGGCCCCGCTCGGCTATGCGCCGACCGACACGCCGGATCAGGCCGACATGGTGATCCTCAATACCTGCCATATCCGCGACAAGGCGGCGGAGAAGGTGTTTTCCGAACTGGGCCGGCTGCGCCTGCTGAAGCTGGAACGCGAGGCGGCCGGCGGGAAGATGATCCTGGCCGTGGCCGGTTGCGTGGCGCAGGCGGAAGGCGCGGAAATCCTCGCCCGCGCGCCGTATGTGGATATCGTGCTGGGCCCGCAGACCTATCACCGGCTGCCGGAGATGGTCGCTCAAGCGGCGCGCGCGGGTGGGGCGGTGATCGAGACCGACTTCCCCGCCGAACAGAAATTCGATTTCCTGCCAGAGGCCTCGGCCGCTCAGGGTGTCACCGCGTTCCTGACGATCCAGGAAGGCTGCGACAAGTTCTGCTCGTTCTGCGTGGTGCCCTATACCCGCGGTGCCGAGGCCAGCCGGCCCGTGGTCGCGGTGCTGGCGGAGGCAAGCCGCCTGGTGGCACAGGGCTCGCGAGAGATCACGCTGCTTGGGCAGAACGTGAATGCCTGGCACGGCGAGGCGCCGGACGGAAGTACTTGGGGCCTCGGGCAGCTGCTGCGCGAACTGGCCGCTATCCCCGGATTGCTGCGGCTGCGCTACACGACGTCGCATCCGCGCGACATGGATAACGATCTGATCGCGGCGCATGGCGAGATCCCGGCGCTGATGCCGTTCCTGCATCTGCCGGTGCAGTCGGGCTCGGACCGCATGCTGGCGGCGATGAACCGCAAGCATACTGCCGCCGATTACCTCAGCGTCGTGGGGAAGCTGCGGGCGTCACGGCCGGACATGGCGCTGTCGTCGGACTTTATCGTCGGCCATCCCGGCGAGACGGAGGCGGATTTCGAGGCCACGCTGGAACTGATCCGGCAGGTGAAGTTCGCCCAGGCGTTCAGTTTCAAATACTCCCCCCGCCCGGGCACCCCCGCCTCCGGGGCTCCGTTGCAGGTGCCCGAAGCGGAGAAGGATCGCCGGCTGCAGGTGCTGCAGGCGCTGTTGCGCGAACAGCAGGCGGCCTTCAACGCAGCCAGCGAGGGTTTGACGCTCCCCATTCTCGTCACCGGTCCCGGCCGCAGGCCCGGCCAGATCGGCGGACGCTCCCCGTATCTTCAGCCGGTGCACCTTATCGGCCCGGAGAGCCTGATCGGCACGGAAATCCCCGTGCGGATCGTGTCTGGAAATGCCAGCTCGCTATCGGGAACCCTTTATCAGGAGAGAGCCTCCGCTTGACCCATCTGTCCGTCCAAACCGCGCCTCCCGCCGACGGCACCGCCACCGCTAATCGGGCCGTTACCCTCCAGTTCAGCAACAATGCCCTGCTGCCGATGCTGCTCGGGGACCATGATCGCCATCTGGTTCGGATCGAGCAGGCGCTCGGGGTTCGCATGTCGTGCCGTGGCAATCGCGTGGCGATCGCCGGCGAGCCCGGACGGGTGGAAGCGGCACAGACCACGCTGCAAGGCCTGTGGCGGCGGCTCGAACGGGGCGAGAGCATCGGACGGCCGGAAGTGGAGGCGGCGATCAAGCTGTCGGACATCGACAACGACCCGCGCCTGCCGCTGTCGGATCTCCCGGCGATCCGCACCCGTCGGGGCGCGGTGGGCCCGCGCAGCCCCGGCCAGGCCGTGTATATGGAGGCACTGACCGCGCACGAGATGGTGTTCGGTGTCGGCCCGGCCGGAACCGGCAAGACCTACCTCGCGGTGGCCCAGGCGGTTGCCATGCTGCAGGCCGGCAAGGTGGACCGCATCGTGCTGTCCCGCCCTGCGGTGGAGGCAGGCGAGCGACTCGGATTCCTGCCCGGCGACCTCAAGGATAAGGTCGATCCTTACTTGCGCCCGCTATATGACGCGCTGAACGATCTGCTGCCGAGCGGCCAGCTCGACAAGCGCATGGCCAATGGCGAGATCGAGGTGGCGCCGCTGGCCTTTATGCGCGGACGCACGCTGGCCCATTGCTACGCCATCCTGGATGAGGCGCAGAACACAACGTCCGTGCAGATGAAGATGTTCCTGACCCGGATGGGCGAGGGCACCCGCATGGTCATCGCCGGCGATCTCAGCCAGGTCGACCTGCCGCACGGCACGCGATCGGGCCTGCGCGATGCGCTGGACACGCTGGAAGGCGTGCCGGGGATCGGCGTGGTTCGCTTCGACCGGCGCGACGTGGTACGTCATCCACTGGTCGGGCGCATCGTCGAGGCCTATGAGCAGCGGGCGGAAGCCCAGGACGATGCGCGCCGTGAGGCGAGCCGGGCCAGCACGGACCGAAATTTCGAGGGAAATAACAGCTAAATGGACCCGGACTCTAGTCGCAGCCCCGCCAGGACAAGACATCGTCCGGCGGGGATCAGCGAGATCACCATCGCCGAACCGGCCTGGCGCCGGTTCGTGCCCCAGGCGGCCGCAATTGCCGGCCGCGCTGCCCAGGCCGCTGGAACAAGTGCATCGATCGTTCTGGCCTCCGACCGGGTGGTTCGCGTGCTCAACAGCCGCGACCGTGACAAGAACAAGCCGACCAACGTGCTGACCTATGATCCGGCGGCGGCGGGGATGGTCGGCGAGGTGATCCTGGCGCTGGGCACGATTCGGCGCGAGGCCGCCGCTTCTGGCCGCCGCCCGGCGCATCACCTGGCCCATCTGGTCGTGCACGGCGCCCTGCATCTGGCCGGCTATGACCACATCAATGCCGGCGATGCGCGTCGCATGGAAATGGCCGAGGCCCGCATCCTGCACCGGCTGCGGGTGCCCAATCCCTGGAAAAGAGCATGATTGGGAAGCGGGCGTGAGCGGGAACAACAACCAGATGCTCTGGCCGCGCATCCGCACGCTGCTCGGCAAGCGCGGGGTCGAACTCAGCGTGCGCGATTCCATCGCCGAACTGGTGCAGGAAGCCGCCGACGCCACCCAGGCACCGGGGGAACTGCCGGAACTGGACCGCCAGGAACGCGCGCTGATCGCCAATGTGCTGCGCCTGCGCGAAACCACGGCGGACGACGTGATGGTGCCGCGCGCCGACATCATCGCCATGAGCGTGGACGTGACGCTGGAACAGGCGCTGGAGCAGATTCGCGCCGAGGGCCATTCCCGCTTGCCGGTCTATCGCGAGGGACTCGATGAGATCGTCGGCATGGTCCACATCAAGGACGTATTCGCCTTTGTCGGCCGGCCGGAGGCTTTCTCCCTCGAAGCGATCCTGCGCAAGCCGCTGATGGTGGCACCGCAGGTGCCGGTGCTGGATCTGCTGCTGCAGATGCGCCAGGCGCGGATCCATCTGGCGCTGGTGGTGGACGAGTATGGCGGCATCGACGGGCTGGTGACGATCGAGGATCTGGTGGAGACCATCACCGGCGACATCTCCGACGAGCACGACGAGGTGGTCGGGCCGATGGTGACCGAAAGGCCGGACGGCTCGCTGGATATCAATGCGCGCATGCCGGTCGAGGATTTCGAGAAGCGCGTGGGCACCGTGCTGTCGGAAGACGAGCGTGACGCGGATATCGACACGGTCGGTGGCCTCGTGTTTACCCTGGCCGGCCGGGTGCCCGCCCGCGGCGAGGTAATCAGCCATTCTTCCGGCATCGAGTTCCGGGTGCTGGACGCCGACGCCCGCCGCATCCGCCGTCTGCGGGTACGCCGGTCATCCGCCCAGGCTGCCGAATGACGCGAAACGCGAACCCGGTTTGCCACTGGTCCGGGTCTAGCGGATGTCGAACCAGAGATGCCCGCCCTGGCCGGTTGCGGGATAATTGTATTTGACGAAAATTTCCTCGCCGGCCGCGATGGCGCGTAGCGCCGAGAAAACGATCGTGCCGCTCGCCTGGTCCTTCAGATAGACCGCATTGGGATCGTTCGCGTGGTTGTAGAGCGAGCCGAATCCCAAGGCGATGGCGGCGGCTTTACCCTCTGGGCCCCAACCGAAATAGTAGTTGTAGAGGTGGGTATCGTCGAGCTTGACCGCGTCCGCCACGGACAGGGCGATGACAGGGCAAACCTCGATCGTCTCGCCTTGGCGGAACGGACGCGCCGCGAAGACTCCGCGGCCGCGTGATGGACTTTCTTGCACGGTCAGGTCGGCCATGATTGACGATATCAGGTGCCCAGAGGCTTTTAAACAGGCCGTGCCGCGGCAACGTCATTCATTGCTGGCACTCTCGGGGCGAGAGTGCTAAGAGGCTCTCACCGGAAGATGAATAGCAACTTACGCGTGTCGCCATCGCGGCGACGGGCGCGTCTTCCGAAGATCAGGAATCAGTCCATGAAGTTTCGTCCACTGCACGACCGCGTTGTCGTTCGCCGGCTGAACGCCGAGGAAAAGACCCGCGGCGGCATCATCATCCCTGACACCGCCCAGGAAAAGCCGATGGAAGGCGAGATCATCGCCGTCGGCGCCGGCTCGCGCAATGAAGCGGGCCAGATCGTCGCCCTCGATGTGAAGGAAGGCGACCGCATCCTGTTCGGCAAATGGTCCGGCACGGAAGTGAAGCTCGATGGCGAGGAGCTCCTGATCATGAAGGAGAGCGACATCATGGGCGTCGTCGAAGGCTCGCCGGCTCCGAAGGCCGCTGCCAAGGGCAAGGCCGCCTGAATACCGGCTCAGCCGCTATTCGCTAAACAATTGAATAAACAAGGAATAACATAATGGCTGCTAAAGACGTACGGTTCGGGGCAGACGCCCGCGGACGCATGCTTGCCGGTGTCGAGACCCTGGCGAACGCGGTGATGGTGACGCTCGGTCCGAAGGGCCGCAATGTCGTGCTCGACAAGAGCTACGGCGCGCCGCGCATCACCAAGGACGGCGTGAGCGTCGCCAAGGAAATCGAGCTTTCCGACAAGTTCGAGAACATGGGCGCACAGCTCGTGCGCGAAGTTGCCAGCAAGACCAACGATGTGGCCGGCGACGGCACCACCACCGCGATCGTGCTCGCCAATGCCATCGTGCATGAGGGCCTGAAGGCTGTTGCCGCCGGCATCAACCCGATGGACTTGAAGCGCGGCGTGGACAAGGCCGTGGTTGCCCTGGTCGAAGAGCTGGCCAAGCGCTCCAAGAAGATCACCACCCAGGCGGAAACCGCCCAGGTCGGCACGATCTCCGCCAACGGCGAAGAAGAAATCGGCAAGATGATCGCCCAGGCGATGCAGAAGGTCGGCAATGAGGGCGTGATCACGGTCGAAGAAGCCAAGGGCATCGACACCGAGCTCGACGTTGTGGAAGGCATGCAGTTCGATCGTGGCTACATGTCCCCGTACTTCATCACCAATGCCGAGAAGATGGTGGTGGACCTGGATCAGCCGTACATCCTGATCCATGAGAAGAAGCTCTCCGGCCTGCAGCCGCTGCTGCCGTTGCTCGAAG
>CAINEA010000969.1 GCA_903847525.1 uncultured Acetobacteraceae bacterium
CCGGTGCGATCCGCCAGCACCAGGTTGAAACTGCGCCAGAGCGCGGCGTCCAGCTCCGACAATGCCTCGGCCGCGGCGATGGCGGTGGGCTGCGCCAGCGCCCGCAACGGCAGCTCGCCGCGCGACAGCTTGCCCGGCGCCGGCCCCTGGCTGCCTTGCCTGTTCAACACCGCCGCCACCACGCCGTGCCGGTTCATGCCCATCCAGGTGCCCCCGCCGGATCGATCCCGACCGGCGACCACGCCCGGATACGCCGGCCAGTATTCCGCCGGCGGGTCCCAGGCGCGGGCCAACTGCTCATCGCGGTTGGCGGCGAGCATCAGGGGCCAGGAATGGCCGGGACGAACCAGGACGACGACGGTGCACATGGGGAATGACTCAAGCTGGACGGAACACGGCGCGCAGCTTCAGCGGCGCGGGCGTGATTGGCAACTGGTCTGAGCTTGTCTTTCCCGGACGTAATTCTTACCCTTACATGTAAGAGTAAGGAAATCCATCATGCGCATCACATCCAAGGGCCAGGTGACCATCCCGGCCGATATCCGCGAACGGGCCGGGCTTCTGCCGAACACGGAGGTCGATTTCGAATTTGACGGCAAGGTCGTGCGGATCGTTCCCGCCACCAGCCGGACGAAGGAAAGCCGGGGGGCTCGCTTGGTCGCGCAATTGCGAGGCCGTGGCGATGTCGCCATGAGCACCGACGCGATCATGGCGTTGACCCGGGACGAGTAAGTGACGGCCGTATTGGTCGACAGCAACGTGCTGCTCGACATCATGACCGAGGACCCAATCTGGTTCGGCTGGTCGGCGGCGGCCGTGGAAAGCGCCGCTGAGCGCCATCGCCTCGTGATTAACGCGATCGTCTTCGCCGAGGTTTCAGTCCGATATTCACGGATCGAGGACCTGGACACCGCGCTGCCGAAAGGGTTGATCGATCGCGAGCCAATTCCCTATGAGGCCGCCTTTCTGGCGGGGAAATGCTTCCTGGCCTACCGTCGACGAGGGGGGGCCAAGCAATCGACACTGCCCGACTTCTTGATTGGCGCCCACGCCGCCGCGGCAGGCTATCGGTTGCTGACGCGCGATGCGGGTCGCTATCGCACCTATTTTCCGCGGCTACAGCTTATCGCTCCGGACTAAGTAGATCGTCCGGACATAGAGCCATCAGTCCCCTTTTTCCGATCACGCCGCCCGCGAAAGCGCCGCCGGCCCGGCCTCGCCGAACACCCGCACGAACAAACGGTCCAGTTCCTTCAGATGCGCCCGCGCGTCCATCGCCTTGTCCAGTTCGGCCTCGGCGACGCGTCCGGAAACCTCGGGGTCGGCCAGAAGGTTGGTGCGGAAATCCTTCGCGTCCGCATGGCCCAGCCTGGTCCAGGTCGCCATCGCGTTGCGCTGCACGATCCTGTAGGCGTCTTCGCGCAGGATCCCCGCGCGGGTCAGGCACAGCAGCACCTCGCCGGAATGCACCACCCCGCCCAGGCTCTCCAGATTGGCGAGCATCTGCTCGGGATACACCGTCAGCTTCTCCATCATCCCGGACAGCCGCCCCAGCGCGAAGTCCAACGTGACGGTCGCGTCCGGCGCGATCACCCGCTCCACCGAGGAATGGCTGATGTCGCGCTCGTGCCACAGCGCCACGTTCTCCAGCGCCGGCACCACGGCGGCGCGCACCACGCGCGCCAGTCCGGTCAGGTTCTCGCTCAGCACCGGGTTGCGCTTGTGCGGCATCGCGGAGCTGCCCTTCTGACCGGCGTGGAAGAACTCCTCCGCCTCCCGCACCTCGGAACGCTGCAAATGCCGCACCTCCACCGCCAACCGCTCGATCCCGCTCGCCACTACGCCCAGCGCGCAAAAGAAGGCCGCATGCCGGTCGCGCGGGATCACCTGGGTGGAGACCGGCTCCACCGCCAGGCCGAGCTTTTCCGCCATGTATTCCTCAACCCGCGGATCGAGATGGGCGAACGTGCCGACGGCGCCGGAGACCATCGCCACCGCCACCTCGGCCCGCGCCGTCACCAGTCGTGCCCGGTTGCGGGCGAACTCGGCGTAATGTCCGGCCAGCTTCAGGCCGAAGCTGGTCGGCTCGGCGTGAATGGCGTGGCTGCGGCCGATGGTCAGGGTGTGCTTGTGCTCGAACGCACGGGTCTTCAGCGCCAGCAGCACCGCGTCGACGTCGGCGATGAGCAGATCGGCGGCCTGGGTCAGTTGCACCGAGAAGCAGGTGTCCAGCACGTCCGAGCTGGTCATGCCCTGATGCACGAAGCGCGATTCCGGCCCGATGCCCTCGGCGAGCCAGGTGAGGAAGGCGATCACGTCGTGCCGGGTTTCCCGCTCGATCTCGTCGATCCGGTCGAGATCGGCCTGGGTGATGACCCGCACCTTCTCCGCCCCCTTCTCGCGGATGATCCGCGCCGCTTCCTTGGGAATGTCGCCCAGCTCGGCCATCGCCTCACAGGCGAGAGCCTCGATCTCGAACCAGATGCGGAACCGGTTCTCGGGCGCCCAGATCGCGGCCATTTCGGGTCTGCTGTAACGGGGGACCATCGCATCCATCCTATCGAAGTGTCGTTCAACACGGGCCGGCAGAAATTCCAGCCTGGAGACTTTGTGGCGGCTATTTCATGCAAATCCGGCTTCTGCCGCCAAGCTAAGCCAGCTAGACAGGCCAGCTAGAACGACCCGCGCTGAGAGGCAAGGGAGTTCCCCGCTAAATTGGCCGCAAATACCAACCGGAGACCGCCTGCATGGACATGGCCACCCTGCTCGCGCATCTGCAAGCCGACTGGCATGCGCTGGTGCAGGTGCTAATGATCGACATCGCCCTGGCCGGCGACAATGCGATCGTCGTCGGCATCGCGGTGGCCGGGCTGCCGGAAGCGCAGAAGCGCAAGGCCATCTTCTGGGGCATCGCCGGCGCCACCCTGCTGCGCATCGGCCTTGGTGCCATCACCATCCAGTTGCTGGCGATCATCGGCATCACCCTGGCCGGGGGATTACTGCTGCTGTGGGTGTGCTGGAAAATGTACCGCGAGCTGCGGCGCCCTGCGCACGGCCATCAAGGCGCGGTTGCGACACCCAAAACCCTGAGCCAGGCGATGGTACAGATCATCGTCGCCGACATCTCCATGAGCCTGGACAACGTGCTCGCGGTGGCAGGTGCCGCCGGCGAGAGCCTTTGGGTGCTGGTCGTCGGCCTCACCATCTCCGTGATCCTGATGGGCGTCGCCGCCAGCCTGATAGCTCGCATGCTGGAACGCTACCGCTGGATCGCCTGGGTCGGCTTTGCCATCGTGCTCTATGTCGCCCTGAAGATGATCTGGGAGGGCGGACACGAGGTGAACAACGCCCTGCCGTTCGGCTTTTTCAACCGATGGCATTGGTGATCGCCCGGGCTAAAGCAGACCCTCCTTGCGGAAACTGAGCCACCGCCCGTTGCCCACAATGATGTGGTCGTGCAGCACAATCGACAGCGTCGCCGCCGCCATCTTCACCTCCCGCGTCATCGCGATATCCTCGTCAGACGGGGTGGGATCGCCGCTGGGGTGATTGTGCACCAAAATCAGAGCGGTAGCGTGCAGTTCCAGCGCCCGCTTTACCACCTCGCGCGGATATACCGGCGTGTGGTTCACGGTACCGCGCGCCTGAGCCTCGTCCGCCACCAGCCGGTTTCGGTTATCCAGAAACAGCACTCGGAACTGCTCGATCTTCTCGCGCGCCAGCACCGCGTTCAGATAGGACATCAGCCGGTCCCAGTTGTTCAGCACCGGCCGGTTCAACACCTCGGCCTTCGCCAGCCGCAACGCCGCCACCTGCACCAGCTTCAACGCCGCCGTACCGGCCTCGCCCAGCCCCTCGACCCCGCGCAAATCCTGCACCGGGGCCGCGATCGTCCCCGCGAAACTGCCGAAGCGATCCAGCAATAGGCGGGCAATCGGCTTGGTATCGCGCCTGGGCAGCGCCAGGAACAAGATCATCTCCAGCATCTCATGGTCCGCCAACGCATCCGGTCCGGCGTTCAGCAGCCGCAGCCGCATACGCGCGCGGTGCCCCTCGGCGCCCAGAACAACAGGCTGAGGACCGCTCAACTCTGCCGGAGCTTCAAGCTCCAGCAGTCCAAGCATGTCGGAAAACCCCTTCGGGTCATGTTTTAGCTTTGGCATACCCTCGCAAGCTGCCACAACCTATGGAGGATTAAAAGATCAATCAAAGATTGTAGGGCGGCTTATCCATCCCGGTCGGGGAATAGGTAAACACCTCGCACCCCGTCTCGGTCACCCCGATCATGTGCTCGAACTGGGCCGACAGGCTGCGATCCCGCGTCACCGCGGTCCACCCGTCATCCAGCACCTTCACCTCCGGCCGGCCGGCGTTCACCATCGGTTCGATGGTAAAGAACATTCCCTCCGCCAGCACCGCACCTTCGCCAGGACGGCCAAAATGTAGGATATTCGGCGGTGCATGGAACGTCCGCCCGATCCCGTGGCCGCAGAAATCCCGCACCACCGAGAACCGCTGCGCCTCCACATAGCTCTGGATCGCATGCCCGATATCGCCCAGCGTCGCGCCCGGCTTCACCACCGCGATCCCGCGCATCATCGCCTCGAACGTCACGTCCATCAGATTCCGCGCCTTTGTCGACGCCGTCCCCGACACATACATCCGCGAGCAATCCCCGAACCATCCGTCCAGGATCACCGTCACATCGATGTTCAAAACGTCGCCGTTCTCCAGCCGCCGGGATCCAGGAATGCCATGGCAAACAACATGGTTGATCGACGTGCAGATGGATTTCGGAAACCCGCGATAATTCAATGGCGCCGGGATTGCCCCATGCCCGGTAATGAACTCGTGGCAGATCCGGTCCAGCTCCTCGGTCGTCACGCCCGGGCGCACGTGCTCCGTGATCATGTCCAGCGTCCTGGCCGCCAGCTGCCCCGCCGCACGCATGCCAGCGAAGTCTTCCGGCGTATGAATAACAATCCGCCTCGCCTCAGCCCCGCCGTCCATCACCCGCTCCGCTCGCCCTGTTTCCGTCATATGACGCAAATACTGCCATGTTAAATGTATTGTCCGCCCAATGCACGCAAGCATTCAGGCCAGTCTTGCGCGCAGCCCAGCCTAGCGGCAGCCTTTCAAGATGATCATCGACATGCACACCCACGCCGGCCGCCCCAACCGCTCCGGCCCCGTGGACCGCTCCGTCCTCGCCACCATGCGCGCCGGCCGCGTCGGCGCCGCCGTGGTATCCGCCATCGCCGACATGCCCGTCATCCAGCGCAACCCAACGACCCGCGCCCTCGAACTCATCCGCGAGCCCGAGCCCGGCGAATGCCTCGCCTACACCCGCGAACACCTCGCCGTCTACGAAGACGCCGGACTCCCCATCGCCTGCGAACCCGATGAAATCACGTCAGAAAACCCGTCCCTCGTCCTCGCCATCGAAGGCTGCGACTTCCTCGACGGCAACCTCGACCACCTCGACGAAATGGCCGCTCGCGGCGTCCGCAGCATCCAGCTCACCCACTATCGCGTCAACGAAACCGGCGACATCCAAACCGCCCCGCCCCGCCACCACGGCCTCACAAAATTCGGCGCCGACGCCGTCCGCCGCATGAACGACCTCGGCATCATGGTCGACGTCGCCCACTGCTCCGAAGCCACCGCCGCCGGTGTCGCCGCCGCCAGCCGCCACCCGATCCTCTGCACCCACGCCAATCTCGCCGAGCCCGGCGCCCCCGGCGGCGACCACCCCCGCTTCCTCAGCCCCGCCTACGCCAGCCTGGTCGCCCAATCCGGCGGCGTCATCGGCGCCTGGATCGCCGTCCTGTGGGACGAAAAGTTCGAGGGTATGATCCGCCACCTCTTCCGCCTTATCGACGCCGTCGGCGTCGACCATGTCGGCATCGGCACCGATATGCCCGCCGGCGTCGGCCGCACCGAAATGCCCGATTTCACCCGTCACGCCGAAATCGAGCAGCGCCTCATCGCCCGCGGCCTGACCGCCGAGGAGGTCGCCAAGATCTGCTCCGGCAACTGGCTCCGCGTCTTCGGCACCGTCCGGGCCGACTGCAAAACCACCACCTGACCGGAATGATCGATCCCTACGCGTGTAGCTACAACTGTCGCTACATTCGTATCTACGCGGCCTGAATTAGCAAGAAAGCAAGGTCGGGCTCCGCCCGAACCCGCCAGGGCCGAGCCCTGGACGTCACTCCTTGCCCAGATATTTTGCGTTCAGATCTTCCCACCATTGGGAATGCATCAGCTCCAGCATCACGAGATTGACCGGCATCCGTATCAGACTGTCCATCGGCAACGCGATCGCATAATTCTGCTTGGCGAAAACCGTATCCAGCATGTTCAGGCTGCTGCTGAAATCCTTGTTCACGTACCAGGCCAGCAACGGCCGGTCATGCACGAACGCGTCCAGGCTCCCCGCCTTCAGCGCCTCCAGCCCATCCTTCATCGTCGGATAGGCCCGAAACCGGACCCCCCGCTTGGTCAGATACTCCAGCGTCGCCGTCCCCTCGATCGCCCCCACCCGCGCCGACCGCAAATCCTCGACGCCGTGAACAACCCCCTGCAACTGCTTCGCCGTGATCTGCGACGTGATCCCCGCCGTGAAAACCGCGATCGCGAGAACCGACGCGCCCATCCAGACAATCGCTATGATCCGCCCCCAGAACGTCCCCGGCGTCTCGTCCGGCCCCGCCTGCGTCATCGTCAGCGCCGACCACCAGACGCTGCTGACCAGCCCCTTGCGCACCCCGCCGAAATGCTCCGAATGCCGCCGCTCCAGCAGCCAGACCACCAGGCCCACGAGGATCGTCACCCCGATCAGCCCCAGCATCGCCCACAGGAACCCCAGCGAGAACAGGCTCCCGATCAGCCGCCACCAATCGAACACCGACGCCCGCGACACCGCGATCCCCAGCCCCGTCGAGTAGAACGGCTGGGTAAAATCGACCACCCGCTCCCGCTCGCTCGTCACCGTCAACGCCGCCACCGCCGCATCCAGCTGCCCCGCCGCTGTCTCGTCGATCAATCCCTGCAGCGAGGTCTCCTTGAACCGGTAGCGCAGGTGCATCTCATCGGCGATCTTCCGCCACAGATCGATGCTGATCCCGCTCCAGGTCCCGTCCTCCCCCTTCATCGAGAACGGCGGCGCCTCCTTCGTCCCGATCACCAGCACCCGGTCCGGCGCGGTCCTGGCCGGCTGGGCATGCAAAGGCGCGGCCGCCACGAACAGCAGCGAGGCCACGGCGATCAACGACTTGAACAAGCGACCAGAACTCCGGGAAAGCCTCAGTATAGTCCACCCAGGCAAAGTCAGAAAGGCAAGGAAGCCAAATCACCAGGTTGATCGCATTGGGTTTCGAACCGCAGGCTGGTGACGGAGGTGTGGATGTGACCGGCGGCAGCCTCTTTTACCCTCCCACCATGTATCTCACCACTTGTTCGGCCGTTTGCTAGGGTCTGTCATTGCCGCTTTGAATCTGATTTGGGGTTCCCCGACGCGCGGTAGAGGTGATTCAAGGTGCAGCTTGGCAGCAGGCCAGAGGCCATGGTCCATCCGCTTTCCTTGGATTTGCGCGTGCGCGTTGCGGCGGCCCTGATGGAAGGATCGACCGTTCGTGTGGTTGCCAAGCGCTTCGACATCCCGGTGGCGAGTACGGTGCGGATTGGCCAGGTCGCGCGTGCTGGACATTACTTGTCGGCGCGCAAGGTTGGCGGCAATTGCCCGCCGGCTCGGCTGCGGACGCGCTGGCGGGCACATCAACACCGGATTGATCCTGCCCGCCTGGTCTTCGTTGATGAGACATGGGTCAGCCGCACGGCCATTGGAAGACGCTGAGCTTCCTTGCCGGGCTGCGGCACGACCGCATCGTCGCACCCTGCGTCATCGACGGGCCGATCCATGGCGTGTCGTTCACCGCCTGGGTCGGACAGTTCCTGGTGCCGACGCTGCGCCCCGGCGACATCGCTATCGCCGACAATCTCGGCAGCGATAAAGGCGTGACGGTACGCCATGCGATCCTCAGCGTCGGTGCGAAGCTGTTCTTCCTGCCGGCCTACAGCCCCGACCTCAACCCCATCGAAATGGTGTTCACCAAACTGAAGTCGCTGCTCCGCAAAGCGGACGAACGATCAATCGAGGCAACCTGGCGCAGGATCGGCGACCTACCTTCCGCCTGCTCCCCAGCCGAATGCGATGACCCCGGCACCCACCCGTCTTGCCCGCGCTTGTCCTAGGCCGTGTGGACGGATTTAACCAGCATTAGCCCGCACGCAAAACTGATGATTGCTGAATAGCTGATGTCGGTTTTCTCGCAGCGGAGGGCCACGCGTTTGAAGCGTTTGAGC
>CAINEA010000970.1 GCA_903847525.1 uncultured Acetobacteraceae bacterium
CACTATCAGGAACTGACCGCCGATTTCGGCACGCCACTTTATACCCGCATCGATGCGCCTGCGACCTTGGAGCAAAAGGCGCGGCTCGGCCGCCTTGCAGCGGAGGCGGTGACACAGACCATGCTCGCCGGCGACGCGATCACCGCCAAGCTGACGCGCGCCCCCGGCAATGACGCGCCGATCGGTGGGCTGAAGGTGGTGACCGCTGCGGGTTGGTTCGCGGCACGCCCGTCCGGCACCGAGAACCTGTATAAGATCTATGCCGAGAGTTTTCGCGACCAGGCGCATCTGGACAGCATCGTGAGCGAGGCGCAGGAGATCGTGAACGCCGCGTTGGAACAGGCTGCGACGTAGCGATTACGGCAGCGTCAGCGCGATCAGTTTCTGCGCCGCGTTGTCGCTTTTTTCGAGGTTACGGCAGCAATCGATCAGTTGGAAAAACTGCGCCGGCGGAATGGCGAGGCCGGGGGCGATAGGCTGCACGCGGCGGGCCTCTTCCTCGAAATCCCAGATGAACTCCTGGCCCGTGCCTTCGCGGGTGAAGCAGCGACCGTCCTTGGTGAAGATGGTGACGCGCGGGCCGAACAGCGTGCGGCGTACCATCGGGATCAGCTTGACTCGGTGCATGAGGTCCAGCACCTCCGGTGGGTCGCTCTCGCCCGGGACGGGCTGGCCGCCACGGGTCAGCGGATAGCCGCCGGTGACGGCGCCGTAGGCGGCGAAATACTGGGTACTGCCGACTTTTGGCTTGCCGTCGTTGCCGGGCAGCGGGAAGGCCGGGCTCGGGTATTCGGTTTCGAACCAGTTCACCACGGCCTCGATCCGGTCGATGTCGGGGTAGGTGAGCCCGTTCTCCCGGCAGAGCGCGGCGGTGACGTCGACATGGGCGATGTTGTAGCCGGCGGTGGAGTAGATGCGGTAGAGCGTCTGCAGGAAGATCCAGTCCTGGCCGAGGCCTTTGGTGATGTCTTGGAGGTCGGTGCTTGTGTGGCCGGTGAAGCTGTAGCGCAGCTGACCAAGGTTGTTGCCGATATAGGCGTGGTAGAAGCCGGCATCCCCTTCGAGCGTAGTCTCGCCGCCGGGAATGCCCTGGCGGGCCAGGGCAACCGCGAGCAGGGCGTTGCGCACGGCGCCGCCTTCGCGCAGCGAGCGGCCGCCGCTGCGGATGCCTTCGAGGTTGCCGGCCGCGAGGTTGACGCACTGGGCGATGGCGGCGTTGACCTGGTCTTCGTTCAGGCCGTGGATCTTCGCGGCGGCGACCGCGGCGCCGAAGATCCCGAACACCGGGCCGGCGTGGAAGCCGCGCGACATTAGCGTGGGGATGAACTCCGACGCCATGCGTTCCAGCACCTCGTAGGCGGCGGCGATGGCGGTCAGGAAGGTTTTGCCGGAGCACCCTGTCACTTCGGCCGCGGCAAGGGCCGCGGGCAGGATGGCGATGCCGGGATGGGTCAGCATGCGGAACGTGTCCCATTTGCCGCCGTTGTAGATCATCTCGGCATTGACGAAGGCGGCGCCGCCCTTGGTGAGTTTTTCCGCGATGCCGATCACACTGGCAACGCCGCCGCCGCCGGCTTCCTCCTCCCGCATCAGCGCCAGCGCCTGCCGGCTGGCGGCCATGTCGTGCGCCAGCAGGGCGGAGGTCAGTGCCTGCAGGGTGACGCCCTTCGCTCGGTCGATCACCTCGGCGGGGAGGTCCTCGTAGCGCAAATTAGTAACGAAGGCGGCGAAGTCCCGGCTTAGCGACATGCTGTTTCCCTCGCCATTTCGGCGCTATCGATGGCGCTTGCGCGACGGGTTGTGGGTCAGGTGAAGGAGAAGCCCATCGTCCTGGCGTGGTAGTACAGCCCGCCGTCCTGCACGATCAGGAAGTAGGCACGCTGGTCGCCGTCGTTGTGATGCGAGTGGGACGATACCGGCGGCGTGATCGTGGTGGCCCAGGGGGCCCAGTCCTTTCGCTTGCCGTCGATCATAGAGTAGCAATTCTGTCCCTGCACCACCAGGGACACCGCGACCGAATTGTGGCGGTGGGGACGCTGCAGCTGGCCGGGCGGCAGGGAGTTCATCGCCAGGGTCAGGGTCGGCAGCACGTTGCGGCTGGCGGCCTGGCTGTCGGACGAGAAGATCAGCGCCCGGCCGGCATCGCCGTCCATGTTCATGTTTGCCTGGTAGATACGATCGACCTGCTCGGCGATTTCGCTTGCGGGGTAATGTACCGCCGGCGTCGGCGCGTGGCCCGGTTGAGGGGCGGACAGGTTTTCGAATGCCAGCATCGGCGAATTGGTCACGACCCAGAGCACCGCATCCTCCGCGCCGCCGCGATGGCGGATCGGCACGCCGCCTGGCAGGACGAAGATGTCGCCGGGACCCCAGGCGATCGCTTCCCCAGCACATTCGGTGACGCCGGCGCCGGCGATGACGTAGTGGATGACGCCGCTGGCGACGGGTTCGTCCCGCAATTCCTCCCGGGCGCGGATGCGGCCGTAGCGGGCCAGCACCAGCGGCGACGTGGCCGGGAATGGACAGTGCATTGCCTCCGACGCGTCACAGGCGATCCATCCGGTGGGTGTGGCTGGATCGAGCGCGCGGGCCGGTTCCTCGGTGAACGCGCAATCCGGAACGGGCGGCAGTTTCAGGTTGAAGGCGTTGCCGGAATTGAAGAACCGGGCGCGGGACGCTGCCGGCGTCGCCGGGGCATGCGGCTCCTGCATCGGCATATCGGCCAGCATGAAGCCGGTGGGCTGGGCTGGGCGCAGATCGTCGGGCATGGGGGTTCCTCCGTCAGCTGTTCCAGCCGGTCATCGGCCAGAGTTGTTTGGCGTTGCCTGGCGCATCCGGCCAGGTGGTGACGTATTCCCGGCCCTGCAGCTGGGTCAGGTAGGTGGCGCTTTCCACGTTCTGGCCGGTCTGGTCGAAGCGCACGCCGCGATAACCGACGAACATGGCCGATTGCGGCATGTTGGTTTCCGCCAGGGCCTGCTGAATCTTCGCCGGCTCGATGGAGCCGGCGCGATTGATCGCGTCGGCGAGCACGAACCAGGCCTGCATCACGCGGCCGCTGACGTCCGACATGTCGTGCCCGGTCTTGGATTTGTAGAAGGTGTTGATCGCCGCCGAGAGCGAGCCGGACGGGCCGAGGCTCCAGGCGCTGCGGTTCATCAGGCCCTGGCTGATGTCGCCCACGGCGGGGATGAAGCCGGGGTCGGAGAAGCCGGCGCTGTCGCCGATGACCATGCTGGGCAGATAGTTCAGCGACTTCATCGTGCGCATGAACAGGATCGCGTCGGAAGCGTAGCTAATGAAGATCACCACCGACGGGTTCTTCTGCTTCAGCTGCAGCACCTGGGCGGAGACGTCCGAGCTGTTGGCGACATAGGGGATGCGCAGCGCGACCAGTGTGCCGGAGGCCTGCGCCGCCGCGGCGACGGCGTCGCCGACCGAGGTGCCGTAATCGGTGTTCTCGTTCACGATGGCGATGTTGTCGATCGTCTTGCCGGCGGCCTTCATGTCGCCGAGGAAGCGCATATAGGTGTCGGCGAAGTTGGAGGCGATCGGGGTGACCCGGAAGGTCCATTTGAAGCCGCGCCCGGTGATGTTGGCGGCGACGGAATCGCTGACGACGAAGGGGATGCCGTAGCGCTCGGCGACGGCGGTGGCGGTCAGGGCGGCGGAGGAATGATAGGCGCCGAACAGGGCGGCCACGTGCTCGCTGGTGATCAGGCGCTGCGCCTGGCTTTGTGCCACGGAGGGATCGCCGCGATGATCGACGAAGACGGGCTCGATCGGCGCGCCGCCGAGATTGGGCAGCCCGATCGTTGCGGCGAGCGGCAGGCCCTTCAGTTCGGGGTGGGCGGTGTTGATGATCTCGCAGCCGATTTCGATCGCCGCCTTGGCCTCGGCGCCGGAAGCAGCGGAATTGCCGGTAAGCGGGAACAGGGCGCCGACGCGGACAGGGTCGGCGGCGTGGGCATGGCGAGCGGTTAACATCGCCGGCAGCGACGACGCTGCGCCAAGCAAGACTAGCCGTCGACCGATCATGCTGTGCCCCTGTCCGCCAATCTTATGTACGTCAATTTTGCCGGCATCATCGCAGCGATTGGCTGCGGTGCAAGTCGGGGTGAAACGGGCAAAAAAAGACGGCCTGACCGCCGAGCGATCAGGCCGCAAGTGTTGGTCCGGGTTGACCTAGGCCACAAGGGCCTAACCGCTTAGCGAAGGTGTTGGGGCACCGCCAAACAGTGATTGAAATGTGCCACCGCCAGTTGAGCGGGAGGTGTGATCCACTTCACACCCTCGAAATTATTTTTCGCCCGTTCGTCAGCGGCGATGGACCGCGGCCGGATGGGTGGGCGGCAGCTTCGCGCCGGGTGCGGAGCCTGTTCCGGGGCCGAACAGCTTCTCGCGCAGGGTGCCCTCCGCATAGCCCGTCTTGTAGACGCCGCGGGACTGCAGTTCGGGGATCACCAGATCGACGAAATCCTCGACGCATTCGGGGGCGACGGTGCGCGAGAGGTTGAAGCCGTCGATGCCGGTTTCGTCGATCCAGGCCATCATCTCGTCGGCCACGGTCTGCGGCGAGCCGACGATGGGCGGGTTGCGGCTACCGAGGATCATGCGCTGCTTCAGCCGGTTCACGGTCCAGACCTGCGCCGACCGGGTGGTGATGGCCTCGACCTGGGAATTGGCGCCTTCCGTCTTGACGTAGCCGATCGGCTCGTCGGGCCCGTAGGCGGCGAGGTCGATGCCCATGGTGGCGGACATGTGCGCCAGCGCGCCCTCGCTGCTGGCGTATTCGCGGTAGCCGTCAGCCTTGTCGCGCGCCTCGGCATCGGTGGGGGCGACCACGACGGCGAAGTGCACGAAGCCCTGGATGGCGGCGGGGTCGCGGCCGGCAATCGCGGCCTGGCGGCGGATATCCTGCATCAGGTCGCGCGTGGTGTCCTTCGACGCATTGTTCAGGAAGACGCATTCGGCGTGAGTGGCGGCGAAGTGGCGGCCACGATCGGACGCGCCTGCCTGGTACAGCACCGGCGTGCGCTGCGGCGAGGGTTCGCTCATGTGAATGGCGTCCAGCTTATAGTGCTGGCCGTGGTGGTGGATGGCGTGGACCTTGGCGGGATCGGCATAGATCCGGCGCGCCTTGTCGGCGAGGACGGCGCCGTCTTCCCAGCTGCCTTCCCAGAGCTTGTAGCAGACCTCCATGAACTCGTCGGCGATATCGTAGCGGTCGTCATGCGCAATCAGCTGGTCGCGGCCCATGCCGCGGGCGCCGCTGTCGAGATAGCCGGTGACGATGTTCCAGCCGATGCGGCCCCGGGTGAGGTGATCGAGGGTGGAGAAGCGGCGGGCGAAGCTGTAGGGCGACTCATAGGTCAGGTTGGCGGTGACGCCGAAGCCGAGATGCTTCGTGGCCTGCGCCATGGCGGGGACCAGCAGCACCGGATCGTTGACCGGGATCTGCACGCCGCCGCGGATGGCGGCATCGGCGGAGCCGGCGAAGACATCGTAGACGCCGATGATGTCGGCGATGAACAGTCCGTCGAACAGGCCGCGTTCCAGCGTCTTCGCCATGTCGGTCCAGTAGTCCAGCTCCGTGTAGTGGGTGGAGCGGTCACGCGGGTGGGCCCACATACCGTGCTGGATATGGCCGACGCAGTTCATGTCGAAGGCGTTCAGGCGGATCTGCTTTTTCATGCCGCATTGTCGGGCGGCAGCCCCCAGGTGACAAGCCAGCGGCGGGCCGGGCGGGGCCGGCCTGCCCCCGCGTAAGGGTCAGAGCAGCTCGATCAGGATTTCCTCGCGCCCGAGGCTGAGGGTCATTCCGGTCTGGGTTCCGGTGACGTGCAGGACGACGCCGGCATTGTTGCGCAGCCAAAGGTCGCTGGCGGTGGATTTGTTGAAGCCGGCCGCGCCGCTGTTCTGTGTGTAGACCCCGGCGAAGTCGGACAGGTTGTGCAGGTTGTAGACCTCGCCCCGGACCTGGGCATCCGACGCGCCGCCGCCGCCTGTGACGCCGCCGGCGAGCTTGAACGCGTGCGACCGGCCCTGGAAATACAGCGTGCCCTTGCCGGCGGCGGCACCCGCGGCGATGATCTCGGTCATGGTCACCGTGCCGTCCGGCGACATCCCGGCCACGCTCTGCGGACCGGGCTTTTCCAGGTTGGCGCAGGCGGCGACGGATACCAGCAGCGCCAGGGCGAGACGGCGAATGGCTACGGCGGAAACGATCGTCTTCATGGTCCGTTTTCTCCCGAAAATGTCCGCCTAGTCTATCGCGCGCCGATTCGCAATTGCGTGCCGGAGGTCGCCCCCAGCGCGTTTCTCAAGGCGGCCAGGAGCGCCCCGATCGCGGGGACGGCGCGGGGGGAACGGCCCGCCGCCGCGCGTTCCGGGGTTTGCAGGAACCAGCGCACCGGGCGCAGGTCGGGATCGGCCCGGTTCACGAGGAAGCGGGCATCCTGAACGACGACCGCCAGGCCCTCCTCCGCCGCTTCCACGCGCCCGTCGACGCCCCACAGGGTGAGGCAGTCGAGCAGCAGGCCGCGCAGTTCGGCATCGGTCAAGGCAGGCTGCCTACAAAGCGGGGCCGGTCAGGATTTCGCTCGCGACCTTGCGGTGCTGCCATTTTCCGTCGGTCAGGGCGCCCTGGAAATTGCCGTCCTCCATGACGATCTTGCCGCGCAGGATGGTCATGCTGGGCCACGCGTCCATCTTGTGGCCTTCCCAGGGGCTATAGTCGGTCTCGTGCAGGTCCTCTTTCTTCAGGACGCGCGCCAGCTTCGGATCGAGCACGCAGAGATCCGCATCCGAGCCGGCCGCGATCGCGCCCTTGCGGGGATAGAGGCCCATGATCTTGGCGGCGTTGGTGGACACCAGATCGACGAAACGGTTCAGCGAATAGCCGCGCTTGCCGACCATGTTCGAATACATCAGCGCCACGCGGGGTTCCACGCCGGCGTTGCCGCCGGTGGTATCGTCGATGCGCGAGCCCTGCAGTTTCGTTGCCAGGGTGCAGCAGATTTCGTCGGTGGCGATGGCGTTGATCGAGCCGTCCAGCGTGCCGGCCCACATCGCGGCCTGGTCCTCCGGACCTTTCAGCGAGGGGTAGGTGTGGAAGATCTGGCCGCCCGGGCGCTTATAGTCCTCGCTGGAATACAGCATGTACTGGTGCAGGCTCTCGCCGTAGATCGGCACGCCGCGCAGGCGCGCCTCGCGGATGGCGGAAATGCCGGTCGCGGCGCTGACATGCATCATGTAGAGCGCGGTGCCGGGCACCTTCTCGGCCAGGCGGATCACGCGGCGGAAGGAGACGTCCTCGGAGAGGGAGTTGTGCACCTCGGCCATGTTCTCGAAGCCGGTGCGGCCCTCGCGGATCAGCTTGCCGTACATGTGCATGACGATGTCGTTGTCCTCGGAGTGGATCACCCCGAGGCCGCCGCTTTTCGCCAGGACCTGGAACACTTCCCAGATGTCGCCGAAATCCACCATCCGGCCCTTGCGCGACGGGGTGATGTCGGTGGTGAAGATCTTCACCGTCGCGTAGCCGGCCTGGATCGCCTCGGCCAGTTGGCCCGGCAGGTCCAGCGGCAGATCGCCTTCGACCATGATGTGCTGGGCGTAGTCGCAGTAGCACTGGTCCTTCCAGTCGGCCTCGCGCATTTCCAGCGCGGTCTGCAACTTGGGCGCCTGATTTGCGCGGGAGAAGTCGATCATCGTGGTGGTGCCGCCGAACAGGGCGGCGCGGCTGACAACCGACGGGGGGGCGGTTTCGCCGGCCGAGCCGTCCGGGTTCGGCAGGAACCATTTGCAATGGACATGCGGGTCGATACCGCCGGGCATGACGATCTTGCCGGTGGCGTCGACCACGCGCACGCCGGAGGGCACGGTCATGCTGCCGGGTGCGGCGACGGCGGCGATCTTGCCGCCGGCGATCAGGATGTCGTAGGCGCCCACGCCCTGCGGCGTCACCACCGTATCGCCACGCACCACCAAATCGACCATCGGCTCATACTCCTGTTCCTGAGCTGCCATCGTTCATCAGGCGGAGCCCCCCGGCAAGCCTATTTCGACCAGGATCGTTTGCGGGCAAAAGCCAATCTGCCTAGAACGCCGGCTCAAGGCCGCTTTCCAACGGCCGTAAGGGAGGCCCGGGGTGAACCGCAATGTCGAAACCGCATCGGATGCGAGACCGCACCGATGAGTGTTGTGCACGATGCCGTGCTGGCCGATGTCGTGCCGCTGGATGTTCCCCATACCGGTGTGCTGGGCGTTGTCCAGCGCGTGATGAACGCGTTGAACGCCGCGCTGGCGGTGTTCTCCGCCATCGCGATCGGGCTGGCCGGACTGATTTTGACCTGGGAGGTTTTCGGCCGGCATTTCTGGGGATTTCCGAGCGACTGGCAGGACGAATTCGCCGTTTTCCTGTTGATCGGCGCCACCTTCGCATCGGCGGCGTGGACCCAGGCGCGGCGCGGGCATGTCGGGATCGAGGCGCTGGGCGCCATCCTGCCGCCGGGGCTCAATCGCGCGCGCCGCCTGTTGGCCGATCTGTGCGCCTGCCTGTTCACCGGCTTCTTCACCTGGAAGACCTGGCAATTGCTGGGCGAGGCGATCGAGGAGGGCACCACCAGTTCGTCCTCCTGGGCGCCGCCGCTGTGGATCCCCTATGCCGCCATGACCATCGGCATGGCCCTGCTGACTGTGCAGTTGGCGCTGCAGGTGCTGGGCGCGCCCACCGTGTGGGAGCGCCGGCGATGAGCGTTTTGCAGATCGGTCTGGCCTATGGCGGTGCGACGCTGCTGGCGCTGTTTTCCGGCATTCCCATCGCCTTCGCGCTGGGCGGTGTGGCCACGCTGTTCATGATGCTGTTCATGCCGCACGCATCGCTCGATACCATCGCGCAGAATGTCTACGAGGAACTGTCCTCCATCACGCTGCTGACGATTCCGCTGTTCATCCTGAAGGGCGCGGCGATCGGCAAGTCGCGCGCCGGCAAGGATTTGTACGATGCGCTGCATACCTGGATGAACCGGGTGCCGGGCGGCCTCGGCGTCGCGGTGGTGCTGGCCTGCGGCCTGTTCGCGGCGATGGCCGGATCGAGCCCGGCGACCTGCTCGGCGATCGGCAGTTCCGGCATTCCGGAGATGCGCCGGCGCGGCTATTCGCCCGGATTCGCGGCCGGGCTGGTGGCCGCCGGGGGCACGCTGGGCATCCTGCTGCCGCCGTCGATCGTGCTTATTCTCTACGCCGTCGCTTCCGAGCAGTCGCTCGGGCGGCTGTTCCTGGCGGGACTGGGACCGGGCGTGCTGCTGCTGGCGCTGTTCGCGGCGTTCGCGGTGTTCCAGTGGAAGCGCGAATACAGTGCTGCCACGGCCGTTGCGGCCGGCGGCGGGGAGCGAAGTGAGATCCTTCGTGCCGAAACCTTCACCATGCGCGACCGCATGGACGCCCTGCCCCGCGTTCTGCCGTTCCTGATCCTGCTGACCGGCGTGATGGTGGCGCTGTATGGCGGTTTCGCGACGCCGTCGGAAACCGCAGGGCTGGGCGCGGTATTGGCGATGGTGCTGATCGCCATCGTCTATGGCGCCTGGCGGCTGGCGGATTTGAAGCCGATCTTCGCCGGCACGCTGGGCGAGGCCGGCATGCTGCTGATGATCATCGGCATGAGCCTGCTCTACAGCTACGTGATGAGCTTCCTGCACATCAGCCAGGGTGCCGCGCAATGGATCGTGGCGCTGCATCTGTCGAAATATCTGCTGCTGACGGCGGTGCTATTTTTGGTCGTGGTGCTGGGGTTCTTTCTGCCGCCGGTGTCGATCATCCTGATGACCGCGCCGATCGTGCTGCCGCCGCTGCGCGCGGCCGGGTTCGACCTAGTGTGGTTCGGCGTGGTGATGGCGGTGGTGATGGAGATGGGTCTGATCCATCCGCCTGTCGGGCTGAACATCTTCGTGATCAACCGGATCGCGCCCGATATTGGCCTCGGCCCGATCATCTGGGGCACGCTGCCGTTCGTGGCGCTGATGGCGGTGGGCGTGGTGATCCTGTGCTTCGTTCCGGGCATCGCGCTGTGGCTGCCCAATCTGGTTTATAATCGCTAGCAGATCGAACCGCGCCGGTTGCGGGCGCACGCTTCCTCGGGCACGCTAGTCGTAACAATAAACCAGGGAGGCTCAGAATGTTGAAAAGTTCTTTGACCATCTGTGCGGTCGCCGTGGCGCTGCTGACGATCTCCGGCGCGCATGCCCAGGCTCCGCCGACCGCCACGCCGGCCCCTGTGCCCGAGGCGATGCCGTGGAACGTGCCCTATGGCACGCCGATCGGCATCGAACAGGCCAAGATTGTTGCCGCCGCCGCCATCGCCGAAGCCAAGAAGCACGGCTGGAAACTGGCGCTGGCCATCGTCGAGCCGACCGGCGATCTGGTTTATTTCGAGAAGATGGACGACACCCAGTACGCCTCCATCGCCATCGCCCAGGCCAAGGCACGGTCCGCCGCAGGGTTCCGCCGGCCAACCCAGGCGCTGGAGGAAGCCGTCAATGGCGGGAGCCCCGGCAACGCAACCTTACCGGGCGTGATTGCAACGCGCGGCGGCTTTCCGCTGATCGAGAACGGCAAAGTGATCGGTGCAATCGGCATGAGCGGTGGCCTCAGCTCCCAGGATGCCGTCGCGGCCAAGGCCGGCGTCGACACGGTAAAATAGTAACCGGAGACAGATCATGCCGCGTATCGTCCGGTTCCGTGACCTCGAACCCTCCTGGGGGACCAAGCAGGCCCGTGAGGCCGGATACATGCGCTGGCTGGTCACCTGGCTGGGCGGTCCGGCCGGGCACATCAACACCAATCCCGGCACCGCCATCGAGAACACGCAATGCGCGGTGGGCATGATGTATCTGCCGGTCGGCCAGCGGCAGGCCGGCCGGCATATCCACGGCGTGACGGAAATCTATGTCGTGCTGCAGGGGGAACTGGAGGGCTTCGACGCCTCCGGCCATCCGCATCGCGCGGGACCGATGGACTGCACCTATATTCCGGAAGGCTGCCCGCATGGGGTGCGCAATTCGGGGATGGAGGATGTGATCCTGATCTGGGCGCATGACGGGGTCGAGCGCAACGGTACCGCGGTTTATTATGGGGACGATCATCTGTTCAACGACGCGCCGCCGATCGAACTGGTGAAATTTGCCGATCTGCAGCCGGACTGGTCCGAGCCTAGCGCCAGGACACCGGGAACGATGCGCTGGTCGGTGAACTGGGTCGGCGGGCTGGCCGGCTCGCGCAATCACAGCCCGGCCGCCGTGCGCAATTCCAGGATTGCCATCGGCATGACGGTGCTGGAGCCCGGACATACCCACCCGGCGGAGGCGATGCCGGTTTCCCGGCTGTACCTGGTCGCCGGCGGCGAGGCGATTACCGATATCGGCGAGGGAACGACCCGTCTCGGCCGCCTGGATGGGCTGCATGTGCCGCAGGGAGACAAAGCGGCCATACGCAACAATGGTCCCGAGCCGCTGCGCCTGCTCTGGGTCGACGCACCCTGCGCATAGCGGTGCATCGTGACATGAGAAACATCCTGAAGCCGGATGCCCCCAGAACGATCCGCCTGGACGGATCGTTTCGTGCCGGGTTCGGCTTTACCGCGGGCAGTATTGTCGCGGTCTGGACCCTCCGGGCGGTGGCGCTGGTCCTTAGCTTCGCCGCGATGTGGCATGGCGGCCTGATCGGCGTGGCCGGGTTCGGGGTCGTGCTCTATAGCTTCGGCCTGCAGACCGGCCTGGCCGTGACGGTGGGTCTCGGCGTTCTGCTCGGTTATCTGACCCGGTAAAGCGCGGCGGCCGCGGCGGCGACACGCCGAATTCTTAATTTCTTAACAATTGTGACGTGCGTCACAGGCGGAATCTGCTAATCCTGTGCCTATTCAGCGAACACAGCAGCTCTCATTTCGGTAGGGGCCGGTTTCAGCATGATAGATTTCGCAGTCGTCCGGAATTTGACATTGGCCATGCTCCTGTATGGAGCCGTGTTCTACCTTTCGGGAGGAACGCGGGCCGAGGCACAGATGCACGAGACGGCGCCCGTGACGATGAACGTAGCCTCCAACAGTGCGACCAGCCCGGAACGCTAGAATGTATGGCCGCCGGCAGGCGCGGCCATTACGTTCTATACCCCTGATTCAACGTGTGATTCGGTCCGGTTGAGGGGCCCGCCGCGCCGCCTTGGGCTTTAGCCCAGCTTGGCGGAGTGGGCCCGGTCCCATTCGTTGCGCGGCATGAAACCGGGGTCCTGGGCGCATGCGGCCTGGGTTTCGGCGATGATTTCGGCATCGGGTTTGTCCAGGTCCAGCGCCTCCCCGTGCGGTTGGGGCACGTGCCAGGGCGTATCCAGGAAGGCCTCGATCGTGTTGCCCTCGGGGTCGGGGAAGTAGACCGACCAGGCGTTGCCGTGGTTGACCGCGCGCAGGCCTTCCACGCCGTTGGCGCGGGCGCGGTCGCGGATTTCCCGCAGGATGCCCAGGCTGTCGATCTTGAAGGACATGTGGTTGACCGGGTTCAGCCGGGCTTCCTGCGCCCGGCCGGACATCAGCACGAGTTGGTGATGCGCGTCGGGATTGCCGCTCATGAACACCATGTCGCAATTCAGCCGGGCGGTATGGCCGCGGTCGCTGACCTGCAGGCCCAGCACGTCGGCATAGAACCGTTCCATGGCCGGAAGGTCGCGCACATGCAGCGCGACGTGGGAAAGCGTGGTGCGGATCGTCATGGACCCATCCTCCGTGTATCCGGCCCGGTCTGTGCGGTGCCGTTCGGGGCTATTCTAGCCCGATCCGGGCCGTCGTCCGCAAGGGCGTACAATGCGGCGGGTTAAACGGCGATGATCGCATCCCCGATCCGCAGGCCGCCGCCCGACAGCACGCGCGCGGTGATCCCGCCATGGCCGCGCATCGCGTTGTAGCCGCCCGGGCCCAGCACTTCCTCCATCCGCGAGCAGGGATGGCAGAAGCCGGTGCATTCCAGCACCGCCTCGCCGAGGCGAAAGTGTCGGCCCTTCAGGGCGGTGAGGTTGATGCCGGAGACGAGGATATTGCGGCGCAGTTCCTCGGGACCGATGCGATCCCGGCCGAGATAGGAGGCGATGGCGGCAAGGTCCTCGGCCTCGATCAGAGTGACCTGGCGGGCAGCTTCCGGGCGGCCGCGATAGTGATCGCCGGCCAGGCCGGCGCCGGGTTGCAGCGTTGCGGCGCGGACCGCGAGGAGGGGCTGGCGCCGCTCGGGCCGCAGGCCGATCCATGCCACCTGGCCGGGGCGCGTCGGCGCGGCC
>CAINEA010000971.1 GCA_903847525.1 uncultured Acetobacteraceae bacterium
ACCGGGGAGGACGGCTATGAGATCTCCGTCGCCGCACACCAGGCCGAGGGTCTGGCGCGGCTGCTCCTGGCAGAGCCGGAAGTGGCGCCGGCGGGGCTGGGTGCGCGCGATTCGCTGCGGTTGGAGGCCGGGTTGTGTCTGTACGGCCATGACATCGACACCACGACGAACCCGGTCGAGGCGGCGTTGACCTGGACCATCTCCAAGCGGCGCAAGATGGAGTGGAATTTCCCCGGCGCCGCTTCCATTCGCGCGGCATTGCATGACGGTCCGGCACGGCTGCGTGTCGGGATCCTGCCGGACGGTCGCGCACCGGCCCGCGAGGGGACCGAGATCGTCGATGCCGCCGGGGCGGTGATCGGCCGTGTGACCTCCGGCGGCTTCGGCCCCACCCTGAATGCGCCGCTGGCCATGGGCTATGTGCGTGCCGATCTGGCCGTGGATGGCACGCCGATCTTCCTGATGGTGCGCGGCAAGCCATTGCCGGCCCGCATCGCGCCGATGCCGTTCGTTTCCCACCATTATATCCGCTGAGAGGGTCGTCATGTCCGATATCCGTTACACCAAAGACCATGAATGGGTTCGCCTCGAAGGCGATATCGCGACCGTCGGCATCAGCAACCACGCGCAGGAAGCGCTGGGCGATGTGGTGTTCGTCGAACTGCCCGAACCGGGCCGGGCGGTGGAGGAGGGCGAGGCCTGTGCGGTGGTGGAAAGCGTGAAGGCGGCTAGCGACATCTACGCGCCGTTGGCCGGCAAGGTGGTGGAGATTAACCACGCTCTGGTGGACGATCCCGGCACGGTGAATGCCGATCCGATCGAGGGTGGCTGGTTCTTCAAACTGTCTGGCGTCGAGTTCGAGGCGTTCGCCGAGTTGATGGACGAGGACGAATACACTGAATTCCTGGAAAGCGAAGCTGAATGAGCGAGAACGCACGGCCCGATTCGAACCCATTGGCTGAACTTGCGGAACTGGAAGCGGCGGATGCGTTCGTCGCCCGGCATATCGGCCCGTCCGAGGCGGAGATCGCTGCCATGCTGCGCCTGCTGGGCGCCGCGTCGCTGGACGAGGTGGCGGCGAAGACCGTGCCCCAGGCAATCCGAACCAATCGCGCGCTGAATTTGCCGCAAGCGGTGGACGAGGCCGCGGCGATCGCCGAGCTGCGGGGCCTGGCCGATAAGAACGTGGTCAAGAAGTCGCTGATCGGACTTGGCTATCATGGCACTCATACGCCGCCCGTGATCTTGCGCAACGTGCTGGAAAGCCCCGGCTGGTATACGGCCTACACGCCGTATCAGGCGGAGATTGCCCAAGGGCGGCTGGAGGCGCTGGTCAACTACCAGACGATGATCTGCGAACTGACCGGCATGGAGATTGCCAACGCTTCCCTGCTGGACGAGGCGACCGCCGCGGCCGAAGCGATGGCGATGGCGCATGCCCTGAGCAAATCCAAAGCCGACATTCTGGCGGTGTCCGCCGACGTGCATCCGCAGACGCGCGCGGTGCTGGCG
>CAINEA010000972.1 GCA_903847525.1 uncultured Acetobacteraceae bacterium
AGGAAATTGGCCATGTTGTAGGCCAAGGCGTGAAGCTGGAGCCGCACGGCGTTGGCCGCCATCGTCCGGCACGACAGCCGCGTCCAATTGACCGCGTTCTTGCCCTCCTTGATCCACTGTTCGGCCATGCCGCGCTGATTGTAGAAGGCGATTACCCGCTCGGCAGGTCGCGCCAGATTGGTCACCAGGAAGCCGACCCGGGGATAGAGTTCGCCCGGGTGCCATTCGACCTTGGCCACCACCCGACGCTTCCGGCTCCAGGACGCCGCCTGGTAGGTGAAGTTGGCGTAGAACCGCTGTACGTGATGGGGCGGCCGACCGACCGGACGGCGGAGCAGGTGGCCGATCCGCCGCTGCAAGACCGCATTGGCCTTCAGGCGGATCGCGTACTTGTATCCCTCGGCTTCGAGGAACTCATAGAGATCCGGGATGGCGAAGGCGGCGTCGCCCCGGAAGAAGCGCCGCTTCACCGCCGCGCCACGGTATCGCCCGATCACCGGTTCCAGGACCGAGCGCCAATCGTCGGCGCTGGCCACGTTGCCCGGCCGCAGGGCGGAGCGCTCCACGTCGCCGAACTGGTTGAACAGGAACAGCGGGTGATAGCAGGTGCAGGCGAAGTGGCCGTTATAGGCCGAACCTTCCTGCTCGCCGTAGACAGGGCTGACGCTGCTATCCATGTCCAGAACCACGACATTGGTCGGATGGCGGCGGCGGACCACGTCGATCCATTGGCCGGACAGATCGGCCAGGGCCGTGAGATTGCCGGCCTGAGCCAGCACTTCGGTCTCGAAGCGGCCCATCTGGCTGGCGGACGCGGCCATGCCCGCCGGCGCCCGCCCGCCGACCACCCAGCGCATCGCGGGATCACGGCTCAGCCGCTCGGCGTCATTGACATCCTCGTAGCCGGCCAGCCGGCCAAAGACGGATTGGCGGAACTGGGCGATCAGCGAATGGCGGCCATTACGCCCGGTCCGAAGGTCGGCCAGGGCCTGACCGGCGAGTTCACTCAATCCGAGGGCATCATCCAGTTCACGAAAGGCCAGCACGCCCGTGTCGGACGTCACCCTCGATCCGTGGAACTCCAGATTCAATCTGGCGTCGAAAGCGACCCGCAAACCGCCCTGATCGGCTTCACCCATCGCGCCGGCCATCTTATGCCCCGCCACCATGAATCAACGTATTGAATCAGCGAGAATATTATCCCTTCTTGGGCGTGAAGTCCGGCTTTGATCTGGGAAATGCGGGTTGAGAGCTTCCGTCATCTGATTGATGAGCATGAGGCGCTCAGGCGAACGTTCGCGGCGCTGCGGCCGGGAGGTCAGATCGCAATCCTTGGCGATTTCAACTGGAACCCCGGAAGTCGGCAACAGGAAGAGGCGTGGAGGGCTGAAATGCAGGCCTTCGGGACGCTCGAGAGCCCGTTTACCGACGCCTACCTTGTCTGGTTGCTGGACTACCACGGGTTCGTGGACATTCAGCGCAACCACATGGTCAACGGTCTCATCCCCGTCGAGCGTGAGGCCGAGCCGGTCGCTAATTTCATCCAGCTGCACGCGGCGGGCAACAATCTGGTGCTCGCTCGCAAACCGGGCTGATGGCGACAGAGCTGAATGCCAATTCTGACGAAGAAGGCTCGTCCGTCAGGACAATCTGCGGATCGTACCCCGCATCTGGCGCGCCTTGGCTTGTTCGGGCGTCGCGACACTGAGTTTTGGCTGGATGGCGACAATCAGGTCGTCCTTCTGATCAATTCGCCGCGGCAAGGATGCCAGTTGGCGGCGAAAAAGCCTGGCCGCCATCAGCCAGACGGCGCCTGTGATGGCTAAGATGACGAGGGCAAGGCTGAAGGGCGCTTGCCGCAGCCGGGACCAGCCT
>CAINEA010000973.1 GCA_903847525.1 uncultured Acetobacteraceae bacterium
ATAGCGGCTCCGGTTGGCAACGTGCCTAACATAAGATCCTCCGGTGACTTCTTCCCCGCCGGGTAGCCGTAAAGGCACAAGTCGCCTACGCGCCACAGCCCAGCGATCGGCGAACCTAGGCAACAATGCCAGATGCAGCCATACGACATCCTTGTTTGGCTGTGTCAGATTCTCTATCGGAGAAAAAGCGGCACGCTCGAACCATGCGTGAACGGATGGAGACAAGTCATTCCAGTCAGCCCTCGGCACTGGAGGCATGTCGCCCCCGAACCAGATCGTGACGAATTGAAAGGCCATCACCTCCAATCTTCGGAGCTCGGGGGGATGCAGGCGGTGCCATTTCTCCCAGAACGCGGTGTCATGCAAACGAAGCTTCAGCATCTGCGCGAGCTCCGAAGCATGCCCAGGCCGCACGTTGTTACGCAGCACATGGCGTAACAAGTGCAGTGCCGCAATTGCGAGCCTGTCGACTTCGCAGAAAACGGGAACGCGCAGGCCCGCTGCATCCATCCACTCTCGACGGCCCCAAAACGATTCCACACCGGGTGTGGCGATGCGATCCCGGCCAGGGCTCCAAATGGTGTGATGCAACTCCACTGGAACTGGTTGTGTGGGATCGAAATAGTCGCCATGCCAACGCCATGAATGCGGCTTCAACAGCGGGCGGCCATGATTGTCTGAGAGTTCAGAGCCATGGTGAAACTCGAATCCTTGATCCTGAAGCGCGCGTTGCCCGGCCTCCAAATCATGAGGCTCGCACAGCAGGTCGATATCACCCTGCGTCCGCAGAGCTGGTTCTAGATTGGCGTCCACCTCGTGAGTGAAGCCCTTTACCAAGACAAACTCCACGCCCGCCTGTTCCAAGGCCCGTGCAGCGTCGCAATAGGTGTCGATCAACGCGGCCCGCCGTTGAGCATTCTTCGCGATACGAACGTTGATCTCCTCCTGGAACCACTCTGGCAGTCCCGGGGTATCGCGCAACATTGGAGTACAGAGAGTGCGATCAGCGATTTCCAAGACCCGACGCCAAGTCGCGTCGTCGCGCACAGAATGTCGATCCAGAAGGTGCAGCAAACGATTCACAGCAACGTCTCCAAACAGCGCACGGCATCCTCGGCATCTTCATATTCCAGCGTATGGACCCCGTGCTGCAGCAGCGCACGATAGCGATCCTCTGCATAGGTACGGTCCGGGCGGGTATCATATTGCGCAAGATACGCCATGGCCTCTTGATCCGAACGCTGCGCCCAGACTGCCGGTCCCGGTCGCCGATGCAGAAACACGCACGGTCCCGACGGAGCGGTGGTCGCACTCACCATTCCGTGTTCACTCGGGATCACTTCGTTGTCTGCCACGGAGAACATCGCCCTCGCACCATCACGCAATCGCAGACGGGCGGAACCGCTCACCAACACATCCCACGGAGCTGCGGCCCAGTGTAATGCATTGTCGGAAACAAACGTCCAGCCAGCGCGCGCGCAAGCGTAGGCCAACGTACTCTTGCCAGCGTGCGAATCACCCAACAGCAGTACGGCCCGCCCATCACGCATCACACAGGCCGCGTGGACCCCAACAAAGAACGTCCAATCCAGTGCCGTAAGCACCAGCAACTCCAGCATGGGCTCGAGCATCGCGGCGCTAGCAGACAACTTGGCTGAACGAGAAGCGACAACAAACTCTCCAAGTGCGGCCGCCCCAGCGTCGACCACAAATCCCCCGGCGTGAGGCGCGAACGTCCCAGGCTGTGGAGCATGGCCAGTCCTTTTTACCTCGACAGTAACGCGCAGGGGCTCGACATCGAAACGCGCGAAGCCCAATGGCCACAGGCTAGCGGCGGCTTCAGAAACAGCGCGACTGTTACTTACGAGTTCCACTGGATGCCCCAACGGGAAAATCAACATCGAAGAATCTTTTGCTCCCCCAGACGCCACTTTCAGAACTTAACACACTGCCTCGCGCGCGCCACCTACGCTATGCTGCAAAGATCGTCATGCGCACCGCCATCGTCCACTACTGGCTGCTCGGCATGCGGGGTGGCGAAAAAGTGGTGGAGTCGTTGTGCCGCATGTTGCCGGACGCCGACATCTTCACACTCTTCTACGATCCTGATGCCGTCTCCGATGTAATCCGGTCGCACCACGTAACCACGTCGTACCTCAATCCACTGCGCCGCCACCATCGCAATCTACTTCCGTTGATGCCATCAGCGCTGGAGAGTTTTGACTTGCGAGGTTACGACCTGGTCATCAGCAGCGAGTCCGGACCCGCGAAAGGCGTCCTCACGCAATCGCGAACACGGCATGTCTGTTACTGCCATACGCCGATGCGCTATTTGTGGGA
>CAINEA010000974.1 GCA_903847525.1 uncultured Acetobacteraceae bacterium
CAAATGCCCCTATGTGCCGCCGCACGAATTCGACCTCGATTTCCCGCATCTGATCCTGCGCGCCCGCGCCGCCGAGGCCAAACGCAACGGCATCGCCTTCGCCGACGCCGAACTGGCCAAGACCGACCGCAACGGCAAGCTCGCCGCCCTCGCAGCCCCCGTCGCTAACTGGGCCAGCAGCACCAGCAACACGCTCACCCGCCCGCTGCTGGCCAAATACGCCGACCTGCACCCCCAAGCGGAGCTGCCGAAATATCATTCCCGCACCTTCACCGGGCTCGCGTCCGCGGTGTCTCCGGAAATCAACCCATCCGCGCCCGCCTTCGGCCGCAAGGCCGTGCTCTATGCCACCTGCTTCGTGAACTACAATGACCCGGATGTCGGCCTGGCCGCCCGCGCGGTGCTGGCCAAGAACGGCGTCGAGACCGAAGTGGTCTATCCCGGCTGCTGCGGCATGCCGAAGCTCGAACAGGGCCTCATCGGCGAGGTCGCCGGCAGCGCCCGCCAGGTCTCGCAGGAGCTGAAATCCTGGATCGCCCGGGGCTACGACGTTATCGCGCTGGTCCCGTCCTGCGCCCTGATGGTGAAGTTCGAGTGGCCGCTGATTCTACCCGATGACCCCGACGTGATGACCCTGTCGCGCGCCACTTTCGATATCAGCGAATACATCGTCGACATCGCCCGCAAGGAAGGCCTCGCCCCTGGCCTGACCCCGATCGAGGGCGGCATGGCCGTCCACATCGCCTGCCATTCCCGCGCCCAGAACATGGGCCAGAAGGCGGCGGAGATGCTGAAGCTGCTGCCGGAAGCGGACGTGCAGGTGATGGAACGCTGCTCCGGCCATGGCGGGTCCTGGGGCTTCAAGCAGGAATTCTTCGAAACCGCGCTAAAGATCGGCCGCCCCGTCGCCAAGATCGCCAAGGAAGGCGGGAAGGCGTTTGTCACCTCCGAATGCCCACTGGCCGGCGTGCATATAAGCCAGGGGATCGACAGGCTGGGGGAAGGCGCGAAGCCGGAACTCGTCACTCACCCGATCCAGCTACTCGCGAGGTCCTACGGCCTGGCTTGAACCAGCCCCGCCAAAAGCCATGTAGGCTGGGCGATCTTTCTCCGGAGCCCTTGATGTCCAACAAGCATTCGATCACCGCCGCCGATATCCTTCCCTCGGCGGTCTACGCCCAGGCGCGCGCCGACTGGCGCAAGAAGATGACCGCGCTGAAGCGCCTGCGTCGGGTGGAGGTCGGTCCCTTCGTGACCTTCTACTTCGAGAGCTACGACACGATGTGGCACCAGATTCAGGAAATGCTGTTCATCGAAAAGGGCGGCCCCGCGCAGATCCCCGACGAACTGGAAGCCTACAACCCGCTGGTGCCGAACGGCCACGAACTGACCGCGACCTTCATGATCGAGATCGACGATCCGATCCGCCGCAAGGACGTGCTCGGCCGCCTCGGCGGCATCGAGGAAACCGTGTTCATCACCGTCGGCGACCAGACGGTCAAAGCCGCTGCCGAGGCCGACCAGGACCGCACGCGCGAGGACGGCAAGGCCTCCTCCGTCCAGTTCGTGCACTTCCCCTTCACCCAGGCCCAGATCGACGCGTTCCGCGCGCCTGGCGCCCAGGTGATCCTCGGCCTGAGCCATCCGAACTACAGCCACATGGCCGTGATCTCCGAGGCCATCCGGGCCGAACTCGCGCGCGACTTCGACTGACCTTCCGTTGGCCTGGATCTACCTGCTCGGCGCCGGCCTGTGCGAGATCGGCTGGCCGATCGGGCTGAAATACTCGCAGGACCCCACCTACCGCTGGCCCGCTATCGCCGCCGCCATCGCTGCCCTGGCGGTCAGCGGCATCCTGCTATGGCTGGCCCAACGGGAAATCCCGATCGGCACCGCCTACGCCGTCTGGACCGGCATCGGCGCCGCCGGCACCTTTCTGATCGGCATCTGGCTGTTCGGCGATGCCAGCAGCCTGATGCGCTATTTCGGCGTCGCCCTGATCATCTCCGGCGTCATAACCCTGAAACTGGCGCACTGACGGGGCTCCACCCACTGGATGCGGGGCGAAACCCCAACCCGCCTCACCCCGCCAGTTGCTTCAGGATCGGCAACAGATACTCTGCGAACAGGCCGGGATTTTCCGCGAACGGGAAGTGGCCCATGCCCTCCATCGCCTGGAAGCGCACGCCAGGGATTTTCGCCGCGGTGGCGGCCGACATTTCCGTCGTGCAGGAATAATCGTATTCGCCGGTCAGCATGAAAAGCGGGCAGATATTGGTATCGATGCGCCCGACGCGCTCACGGGCATCCCAGTCACCGGCATAGAAGTCGATATCGCCGGCGAACACATGCGGGCCGCCTTGGGCATAGCACCAGGCGACATCCATCGCCGGCTCGGCCGGGCTTTGCGGCGCCATCAGCCCCAGGATCCATTCGGGAATGAAATAGGCCTGATTGACCCGGGGATCGAACGCATAGGGCGTCTTGCGCCCGACGATGCGTTCGCTCGCCTCGCAGGCAACGATGGCGGTGAACGCGTCGGGGTGGCGGTAGGCGAGTTCCAGGCAGATCTCGCCGGACATCGACGCGCCGAGCACGATCGGCTTCTCCAGGCCGGCCGCGGCGATAAAGCCCATTATGATCTCGATGTAGAGATCGGTGTTCAAACTCCAACTCCCGGGAATGCCGCCGGCGGGCGGCAGCGACCGGCCGTGCCAGGGCATGTCGAACGCGATCAGACGGTGCTTTTCCGTGATGCGCGGATCGGACATCAGGCGATGGAATTGCCTGCCGTCCGAGCCGGCGGTGTGCAGGCAGACGATATCGCGCCCGCTGCCTGCGCGCTCATGAAAGATGCGATAGGTCTGGCCGGCGGCACGGACGGGCACGTAACCGCCGGTGAGTTGCGGCTCGGGCCAGTCCCCAAGCGGAGGGCGCAAGGTGGCCGGTGCCGGCGCTGCGTTGCCGAGCGCCAGCCATTTGCCGATTTCCAGCACACGGCGGACGATGTGGCAGTACTGTGCGAAGGCAAGCTCATCGCCTTCGATACCGAATTCCGGCACCTGCCGGTGCATGGCGAAGATGGAGTGATGGTGGCGCGGCGGAATGGGCTGCAGAAACTTCTCCCAGACTGGCCCGGGCGCAGACAAGGAGAATTGCGCCGCCCCGTCCACCCCGGTGATCACCCCATTGGCGAAGGCGAAATGGGTGGCCGCTTCGCCGCAGCGCACCACGAAGCTGACGGACCAGCTGCCGCCCCAGGCCTTCAGCACCGGATCGATGACGCAGGCGCTGCGCCAGTGCAACGCGTCGGGAAAGCCGCTCATGACGGGTCGATCACGTGGCGCACGGCGGGAAAGTATTCATCGCCATAGCCGGCAGCCTCGGATCGTTGCAGACGCTGCATCGTCAGTTCGGCGCCTTCGAGGCCGATGCCCGCCGCCTTCGCCATTTCCAGCGCGTAGGACAGGTCCTTCATGGCATAGCGGGTGGAAAAGGCGCGCAGCGGGTAGTTGTCGGGTATCATCGCCTTCATGCCGTGATTGCGCAGCGCGAAACTGTCGCCGGAACCCTTGGCGACGGTGGACAGAAGGGTCTCGGGGCTGACGCCGTTGCGCCGCCCCACCGCGAGGGCCTCGGCAAGGGCGCAGACATTCTGGAACAGCAGCATATTGTTGAGTATCTTCACCACCTGGCCGCAGCCGATCGGGCCGCAATGGGTCACGTCGGTGCCCATGGTCTCCAGAATGGGGCGGATATGGGCGAACACGGCATCGTCGGCGCCGACCATGATGGAAAGCTCCCCGCGCGACGCTGCCTCGCGGGTGCGCGCGATCGGCGCATCGGCATAGGCGATGCCCTTCGCGGCCAGCCGTGCCCCGATCTCGCGGGTGATCTCGACCGGAGAGGTGCTGGTGTCCACCACGACCTGGCCGGACTTCAGCAGCGGCTCGATCTCCGCCAGCACGGACTGCACCGCCGGGCCGTCCGGCAGGGACAGCAGGATCAGGTCGCAATGCGCGGCCATCTCCGCCGGGGCCATGCCGCCCACACCATCGGCGGCAACGCGCTGCATCGGATCGTTGCGCCGGTCATAGGCCATCACCGACAGGCCGGAGCGGCGGGCAAGATGACCGCACATCGGCTCTCCCATAACGCCAAGGCCAATGAATCCGATCGCTGCGATCGGCCGCAAGGCAATGTCTGTCGTCGGCATGTACCGTCCCTGTCCCTGATCGCGGCAGTCTAACAGGACCGCCGGGCCTGTCCAAAGCGCCGGGTTGGCGGGATACTGGCGGGTAACGGCAAAGGAGCTAGGCGATGCATGCGGCAGTTCGGGGCACGCGGATCTATTTCGATATCGAGGGCTCGGGCCTGGTGGCGGATGGCCCGCAGATGCGCGAACGCCCAGCGGCGTTCATCATCCATGGCGGGCCGGGCGGCGATCATACCGGGTTCAAGCCGGGGATGGGCGCATTGGCCGATCGGCTGCAGCTGGTCTATTTCGACCATCGCGGCCAGGGCCGATCGGACCGTTGCGACCCTGCGCTGTACAACCTGGACGAGAACGTGCAGGACATGGAGGCGCTGCGCCTGCATTTGGGGCTGGAGAAGATCGTTTCCATCGGTACCAGCTATGGCGGCATGGTGGCGATGGCGCACGCCGCCCGCTATCCCGGCGCCGTTTCGCATCTGGTTCTGGTGGTGACCGCCGCGCATGGCGGCTTCATCCCGCGCGCCGCGCAGATCGTGCGCGAGCGTGGCACGGCGCAGCAGCAGGCCGTCTGCGACACGCTCTGGGCCGGCGGCTTCCGCACCCGCGAGCAGTTGCAGCACTATTACGAAGTGATGGGCCCGATGTATTCGCGCCGCCACGACCCGGCCTCCGCCGCGGCGGGCCGGGCCCGCGCGATACACGAGCCCGAGCCGCTGAACCGCGCGTTCGGGCCGGACGGCTTCCTGCGCCGCTTCGACCTGCGCCCGGAACTCACCCGCATCGCCGCACCCACCCTGAGCCTGGCCGGCCGGCACGACTGGATCTGCCCGCCGGAATTCTCCGAGGAGATCCACCAGTTGATCCCGGGTTCCGACCTGCGGATCTTCGAGCACAGCAGCCACTCGATCCGCGCCGACGAGCCGGAGGCGATGATGGATGCCATCCGCGGCTTTCTGGTCTACACGCGCCAGAACCGACCTGACTGACCCGAAGGCACCGGCATGATCGACATACAAAACCCCGTTCTGATCGCCGGAGCCGGCATCGGCGGCCTGACCCTGGCGCTGTGGCTGCACGAACGCGGCATTCCCTGCATCGTGCTGGAACAGGCGGACGAGGTGCGCCCGCTCGGCGTCGGCATCAACACGCTGCCGCACGCGATCGCCGAACTGGCGGCGCTCGGGCTGCTGCCGGCGCTGGACGCCGTGGGCATCCGCACGCGCGAACTGATCTACCTGAACCGCTTCGGCCAGGAAGTCTGGCGCGAGATGCGCGGCATGCACGCCGGCCACGCCATGCCGCAATTCTCCATCCATCGCGGCAGGCTGCAGGGCGTCATCCACGAAGCGGTGCAGGACCGCCTTCCGGATGGCAACCTGCGCACCGGCCACCGGCTGACCGGCTTCGAGCAGGACGCGAACGGCGTCACCGCGCATTTCGCCGACCGCTCCGGCAACCAGATCGCCGCATTGCGCGGCCGGGCGCTGGTCGCCGCCGACGGCATTCATTCCGCGGTTCGGAAGATCCTGCACCCGAACGATCCCGGCGTTCGCTGGCAGGGCATCATGATGTGGCGCGGCGCGGTGGAGGCGGAGCCCTACCTGGACGGCGAGACCATGGTGATCGCCGGCGACATGGCCGAAAAGCTGGTGCTCTATCCGATCGCGCCGGCCGGCAGCGGACGCCGTCTGACCAACTGGGTGATCTGCCTGCGCCAGGGCGACGGCAGCGCGCCGCCGCCGGCACGGGAAGATTGGAGCCGGGTTGGCACGCTGGACGCGATCCTGCCGGCGGCGCGCCGGTTCAGCCTGCCGTTCATCGACCTGGAGGCGCTGGTGCGCTCCACGGCGGAATTCTACGAATACCCGATGTGCGACCGCGACCCGCTGCCCTGGTGGACGCAGGGCCGGGTGACGCTGCTGGGCGACGCCGCGCATCCGATGTACCCGGTCGGATCGAACGGAGCCTCCCAGGCGATCCTAGACGCGCGCTGCCTAGCGGCGCTGCTGGCCGCCCACAAGCCGGCCGATGCGCTCGCGGCCTACGACGCCGAACGCCGCCCGAAAACCGCGGAAATCGTCCACCTGAACCGGCTCGGCGGCCCCGAACGGATGGTGGACGAAGTATCTGCCCGCGCGCCGAATGGTTTCAAGCGCCTGGAAGACGTCATCAGCCGCGAGGAACTGCAGGCCATCGGCCAGGGCTACGCCGCAACCGCCGGGTTCGCGCGAACCTAAAGAGGTCCAGCCCAGCTAGAACCGGAAGTTGGCAACAAAAATAACACCGCCCAGCGACATGTTGTGCACGGCGGCATTGCTGTTGTTCTGAAATGTCAGGTAGCGATAGCCGACCGAAACGTCCGCCCAACTCGCCGCGCTATACCCGAGGCCGGCATAGGCCTGCCAGGTAAGCGGCACGCCGCCGCCGCCGGCATCGGCGTAGAACGGCAGGAAGATCTTGCTGTTGGGGATGTTGATCCGCCCGGTCACGCCGCCGATGGCGTTGAAAGAGGTCGTGCTGACACTGAGGGAGCCGCCGCGCGACAGGGCGATCGTGCGGTCCGGCGCGAGGATGTCGGCGTTGAGGTAATAGTTGTTGGTGTAGTCCACGGCCAGCATGCGCATGCCGGCCACGGCATCGAGATTGCCCCAATCGCCCTGCAGCAGCGTGTAGGCGCCGGCGAGAGACCAGACCGCCATCGACAGACGGGTGCCGGAGCCGGCCTGCACCTCCCGCGGAATGTATATCGGGCCGGGGCCGAGATTGACCTTCGAAAGGTGGCTGGTGGTCGTTGTCAGGCTGAGGTTGGTGTAGACAAGGTCGGTCAGCACCGAAAAACGATCGTAGCGCGCGGCGGCGCCAACCATTGCGGCGAAGTTGATGTCGCTGATGTAGTCGCCGATGCCGGCCTGGATCGAGGTGTTCACGGTGCCGCCGCGCGGACCCGTGGCGGTCATTTCAGACCAGATCGTCGGCAGCCAGGCATAGGGCGTGACGGCGAAGGACCAACCGGGGGTTTGCAGGTTCGGTGGGGCGGAGGCGATCTGGGCACCCGCGGGCCGGGAGACGAGGGCGCAGAGCGCGGCGGCGGTGACGCATTTTAGCGGGCGCATTGGAACGTTCCTTCTTATCGGCGAATCGGCGCAGGCTTATCGTGACAATTCCGCCAACGACGCGCCATGTAACGAACTCCCCCTCTCCTACTGAGTTCGCTCTAGTTCGCGTCCTGCGCCGCGCGGAACGCCTCCATCAACTTCTTCTGGTCGTCTTCCGTCAGCACCGGCGACTCGACCGCGATCGTCAGCTTGCGGATCTTGCCGGTGAAGGCGAACGGCACCTGGTAGTCATGGTCATCGATCGGCGTGCCGGTGTCGGAACCGATGTCGAAAGTCTCATCCCAGGGCAGGGTCAGCGGAATGGTCCGCTCCATCGTCTGGGTCGCGACCACCTTACCATCGATTTTGAACGTTCCGGTGCCGGGCCGGCCAAGACCGGAGAGGTTGTTGAAGGCCAAGGTGGCGAAGCCGAGCCCGTCATACTTGAAGTCGTATTCCAGCGTGTGCTTGCCGGCCGTCAGCACGTCCGGCCCTTCCCAGCGAACCCGCTTCAGGTCCAACAGGTTCCACACGAACACGGGCTTGCCCTTCAGCAGATACAGGCCGTATCCGCCGAACCGCCCGCCCTGGGTGACGATGACGCCCTCGGCCCCGGCCTGCGGCACGTCGATCTCCGCGGTGATCGTGTAGGAGGTATTGAGCAGCATGGGCGCCGCGCCGGACGGCAGGCCGGTGACCGGAACGCTGCCATACTCGAACACCTTGCGTCCGCCGGTCAGGGACGGCCGCGGCGTCACCAGACGCGTGGCGACGGACGCATCCAGCGGTAGCACCTGGTATTTGGCGAACTCTCCGAACATCTGGTCGGTCAGTTCCCGCACCTTGGCGGGATTGGCCGCGGCGACGTCGCTGTACTGTGTCCAGTCATTGCGGACATCGTACAGCTCGAACTTATAGGCGGTGGCGGGATTGAGGATCGCCTTGCCGAACAGGTTCCACGGCGGGCGGATCGGCACAGCGCTGAGCATCCAGCCGTCGTTGTACAGGCCCTGCACGCCCAGCATCTCGAAATACTGGGTGGGATGGCGGGTGGGCGCATCGGCGTTGGCCTTGTCGAAGCTGTAGGCGATGCTGACGCCCTCGATCGGCTTCTGGGCGATGCCGTCAACCGAAACCGGCGCGGGAATGCCGGTCGCCTCCAGCAGCGTCGGTACGATGTCGTTCACATGGTGGAACTGCCAGCGGATGCCGCCCTTGTCGGTGATCCGCGCGGGCCAGGAGATCGCCATGCCCTGGCGGGTGCCGCCGAAGAACGATGGAACCTGCTTGGTCCACTTGTAGGGGGTATCGAACGCCCAGGCCCACGGCACCGCCATATGGTTGTAGGCGAACTGGGAGCCCCAGGCATCGTAGAATTTCATCTGCTCGGCCACCGGCAGTTCGACGCCATTGAACTGCAGCACCTCGCTCGGTGTGCCGTTGGGCGAGCCTTCGGCCGAGGCGCCGTTGTCGCCGCTGATATAGATGATCAGCGTATTGTCGAGCTTGCCCATGTCCTGCACGGCCTGGACGACGCGGCCAATCTCGGCGTCGGTGTAGGCCAGAAAGGCGGCGTAGACGTTCGCCTGGCGAATATAGAGCTTCTTCTCCTCATCATTGAGGCTGTCCCAGCTCTTCAGCAGCTTGTCCGGCCATTCGGTCAGCTTCGCATCCTGCGGAATGACGCCGAGCTTCTTCTGGTTGGCGAAGATCTGGTCGCGCAGGGTGTTCCAGCCCTTGTCGAACAGATGCATGTCGGTGATCTTCTTGGTCCATTCGGGCGTCGGGTGGTGCGGGGCGTGGGTTCCGCCCGGAACGTAGTACAGGAAAAACGGCATTTCCGGATTGATGGCGTTCAGCTGATTCATCCAGCCGATGGCGTCGTCCGCCATCGCGGTGGTCAGGTTCCAGCCGGGATGGCCAACATATGGCGCTATTGGCGTGGTGTTGCGGAACAGATTGGGTTCCCACTGGCTGGCATCGCCGCCGACGAAGCCATAGAAATACTGGAACCCCATACCGATCGGCCACTGATCGAACGGGCCGGCCTGGCTGGCCTGATAGGTCGGGGTATTGTGGTCCTTGCCGAACCAGGCGGTGCGGTAGCCGTTCTCCAGCAGTATGCGGCCGATCGTGGCGCTGTCCTTGCCAATCAGGCTGTTGTAGCCGGGGAAACCGGATGCGGCCTCGGAAACCACGCCGAAGCCGACCGAGTGATGGTTACGCCCTGTGATCAGCGCCGCCCGCGTCGGCGAGCACAGCGACGTGGAATGGAAATTGGTATAGCGCAGGCCGTCATTGGCGATCCGATCCAGCGTCGGGGTCGGGATCACGCCGCCGAAGGTCGATGGCGCGGCGAAGCCGACATCATCGGTCATGATCAGCAGGATATTCGGCGCACCCTTGGGCGGCACGACGCTGGCGGGCCATCCCGGTGTCGACTGCGCGGCGTTCAGTTCGATCCGGCCGGTGAACGGCTGCGGCGGCGGCGGGACGTAGCGCCCGTCGATCGTCGTCGTCGCGTTGGGCGATCCCAGTATGCCGGACACCCGTTGGGCGTTCGGCGTAACCGGCGCACCGGCCGCACCGCCGGTCTGCTGAGCAACGGCCGCCGGTGTGCCAAGTAACCAGCACAAAGACGCCAGCACGGGGGCGCAAATTGGGATGTGGCTAAGGATCTTGGACATCAACGCTCCTGGTCTTCAAACGTTGGGCAATATCATCGGTTATCGGGGAAGTCTGGCGCGGAAATCAATAGCCGGAATGATGCGATACACGCGCCGGTTCAGGGCGGCGGCATCGGCCGGTAGTAAACGCCATTGGCCCCATACGCCGGCGCGAACCAGCCACCCCCGCACTCGTATTCCCGGAGCATGGGCCGGTAGGCACAACCGGCCGGCAATACCGCAACGGCCGTCGGGGCATAGGCCGAAGGACGCGCCGCGGCACTGGCCGCCGCCGCGCCAACCGCCACGCCGGCCACGGCCCCCGCTGTCGCCGCGCAG
>CAINEA010000975.1 GCA_903847525.1 uncultured Acetobacteraceae bacterium
CCAGCTTGAATGGCTGGCTCTGAACATTCTCTGAACATTCTTGACAAACCCGAGAAAATGCCTATAATAACTATATCTTTCAAGTTAGTTTTACAGTTTAGTTCTTTTTTCATCAGCCCGGCCTCGCTGGGTTGATGGACGGTTCGGTGTCCACTTTGGCCCCGGTCTTCGCTGCCGCCTTCGCCACCGGCCGGTCCTGGGACGCGTTCCTGGTCGGCCTCGCCGCCTCCATCGGCGCCGGCATCTCGATGGGCTTCGCCGAGGCGCTATCGGACAACGGCAGCCTGACCGGGCGCGGCTCGCCATGGATCCGCGGCGTGGTCTGCGGCCTGATGACCACCTTGGGCGGCATCGGCCACACGCTGCCCTTCCTGATCCCGGTCTTCTGGACCGCCACCACGATCGCCATTGCCGTGGTGATCGTGGAACTCGCGATCATCAGCTGGATCCGCTGGCGCTACATGGACACGCCGCCGTTCTCCGACGCGGTCCAGGTCATGTTCGGCGGCGCCCTGGTGTTCGCGACCGGCATCCTGATCGGCAATTCCTGACGCGCGTTCCCGCCACTTAACGCCGCGGCCCCCACCGGGCTATACCGTGCGTCTCAATCCGGGGATTTCAGTATTTGTCAGACCAGCGTCCGACCTTGGTAACGGGAGCGACCGGCTTCGTCGGCTCCGCCGTCGCGCGGGTGCTGCTGGAGCGCGGCCACAAGGTCCGGGTGATGGTTCGCCCGACCAGCGACCGGGCGAACTTGGCCGGCCTGGACGTGGAGATCGTCCTCGGCGATCTGACCGACTTCGCCTCGCTTGCCCGCGCCGTTGCCGGATGCCGCTACCTTGCCCATGTCGCCGCCGATTACCGGATCTGGGTGCCGGACCCGCAGGCCATGCTGCGCGCCAACGTAGACGGCTCGGTCGCCATCCTGCGCGCCGCGGCCGCCGCCGGGATCGAGCGCAGCGTCTATTGCAGCTCGGTCGCCGCCCTCGGGCTCAACGCGGACGGCACGCCGGCGAATGAAGCCACGCCGGTGGACGAGGCCGGGCTGGTGGGGATCTACAAGCAGTCCAAATACCGGGCCGAACAGGCCGTGCTGGATCTGGCGCGGCAAGGCCAGGATCTCGTGATCGTCAACCCAGCCGCGCCTGTCGGCCCGCGCGACATCAAGCCGACGCCGACCGGGCGGATGATCCTCGATGCCGCCGCCGGCCGGGTGCCCGCCTATGTCGATACCGGCCTGAACGTCGTGCATGTCGACGACGTCGCCGAGGGTCACGCCTTGGCGCTGGAACGCGGCAAGACCGGGGAAAAATACATCCTCGGCGGCGAGAATTTGCGCCTGCGCAACCTGCTCGCCCTGGTTTGCGATGTGGCGGGACGGCGGCCGCCGAAGATCCAGCTGCCGATCGGGCCGTTATGGCCCGTGGCCTGGGCAATGGAGGGGATCGCCCGGATCACCGGCAAGGAGCCGCTGGTCACCCGCGATCACCTGAAGATGGCCCGCAAGAAGATGTTCTACTCCTCCGCCAAGGCCATGCGCGAAATTGGCTACAAGCCGCGGCCGGCCCGGCTGGCCGTAGAGGACGCGGTCGCCTGGTTCCGCGCCGCCGGCATGCTGCGCAAATGATCTGGCTCGCGCTGGTTTCCGCGGCGATTTGGACCTGGCTGCTCGGCTTCCATGGCCGCTTCTGGCAGGCCGGTCCCGTGCTGACGCCCGCCACTCCGCGCACCGCCCCGGAGATCGCCATTATTGTGCCGGCACGTGACGAGGCCGCCTCGATCGCCGGTTGCCTGACCTCGCTGCTGGCGCAGGACTATGCCGGCGCCTGCCGGATCGTCCTGGTTGACGATGGCAGCACCGATGCCACCGGCGCCATCGCTCGCGGGCTGGACGATCCTCGGCTGACAGTGATCGCCGGCGAGCCGCGCCCGGCCGGCTGGTCCGGCAAGCTCTGGGCCGTGCGCCAGGGCATCGCCGCGGCGGGCCGGCCCGAGTATCTGCTGCTGACCGATGCCGACATCCTGCATGACCCCCGCCACCTCGCCACCCTGGTGGCGCAGGCGGAACGGACGGATCTGGACATGGTTTCCGAGATGGTCGAGCTCGCCTGCGTCAGCCTCGCCGAGCGCGCGCTGGTGCCGGCCTTCGTATTCTTCTTCCAACTCCTGTACCCCTTCGCCCGGGTAAACGACCCGCTATCGGCCACCGCCGCCGCCGCCGGTGGCACCATCCTGATCCGCCGTCGCGCGCTCGAGCGGATCGGCGGGATCGAGGCCGTGCGCGGCGCGTTGATCGACGACGTGGCCCTGGCCCAGGCGGTCAAGCGCGGCGGGCGCATCTGGCTCGGCCATTCCGCCCTCGCGCGCTCGATCCGTCCCTATCCTTCCGCCGCCGATATCTGGCGGATGATTTCCCGCACCGCCTATGTGCAGCTGCGCTTTTCCCCGGTACTGCTGATGGCCACCACGGTCGGCATGGCGCTTGTCTGGCTGGTGCCGCCCGGCCTGGCCCTATTCGGCCATGGCCCGGCAAGATGGATCGGCCTGCTGACCTGGATCGCCGCCTCCCTGTCCTATCTGCCGACGCTTGAGCGGTTCCGCCAGTCGCGGCTTTGGGCCCTCGCCTTGCCGGCCATCGCCTGCTTCTACATGGCGGCCACGATCGGCTCGGCCGCCGATCACCACCGTGGCCGCGGCGTGGTTTGGAAACGCCGCGCCTACCAGGGAGCCGGGGCATGAACGACGTGCTCCCACTGGCCGAGAACGTCGAGACCTGGTCGGGCAAGGATCGCGGCGACGAGAACTTCCCGGTCGGCTCGGCGCTGATCCGCGCCGATCTGCGCGCCCATGTGCACGCCTACTACGCCTTCGCCCGCAACGCCGACGACATCGCCGACAGCAACACCCTGGCTCCGGACGACAAGATCGCCCGCCTGAACGCGATGGAAGATGTGCTGCTCGGCCGCCGCGATACAGGCTCCCCCAGCGCCAGCCGTCTGCGCACCAGCCTGGCCGAAACCGGCGTCGATCCGCGTCACGCCACCGACCTGCTGATCGCCTTCCGCCAGGATGCCACCAAGCTGCGCTACGCCAGCTGGGACGAGTTGCTCGATTATTGCCGCTTCTCCGCGATGCCCGTCGGGCGCTACGTGCTGGACGTGCATGGCGAGGATCGCGCGACCCACGCGCCTTCGGATGCGCTCTGCGCCTCGTTGCAGGTGCTCAATCACCTGCAGGATTGCGCCAAGGATCTTTCCGAACTGGACCGCTGCTACCTGCCGCAGGACCTGATGGAGCGTTTCGGTACCGGCATCGCCGATCTGTCCGGCCGACAGGAAACCCCCGGACTGCGCCGAGTGTTCGATGCGCTTCTGGACCGTGTGGACACGCTGAACCACCAGGCCCTCGACCTGCCCCGCCGCGCCGCCAACCGGCGGCTGCGGCTCGAAACCGCCATCATCACCGGCCTCGCGCGTCGCCTCGCGCGCCGGCTGCGTAACGCCGACCCGATCGCCGGGCGCGTGAAACTAACCAAGGTCGACGGCCTGTCCGCCGCCCTGGCCTCGCTTCGGTTCCTGCCATGAGCGCGAAAGCCACACCATTGGGGGCCAATCAGGCCGATCTCGACGCCGTGGAAACCATCGTCCGCGCCGCCGGCACCTCGTTCTATCGCGGCATGTCCGTGCTGCCGCCGGATCGCCGTCACGCCATGTATGCGATCTACGCCTTCTGCCGCATCGTCGACGACATCGCCGACGAGGAAGCCGAACTCGCCGACAAGCTGCCCCGCCTCGGCGCCTGGCGAAACCGCATCGATGCGCTCTACCACGGCAAGGCGGAGGATCCCGTCACCCGCGTCCTACTGCTCGCGATACGGAATTTCGACCTGCGCCGGCAGGATTTCCTCGACATGATCGACGGCATGCAGATGGATGCCGAGGAAGAGATCGTCGCACCCGGCCTGAGCAAGCTCGATTTGTATTGCGACCGGGTCGCCGTCTCGGTCGGCCGCCTGTCGGTGCGCGCCTTCGGCGATGCCTCCGCCAACGCCGACAAGGTCGCCCACGCGCTCGGCCGCGCCCTGCAACTGACCAACATCCTGCGCGACGTGGCCGAGGATGCCGACCGGAACCGGCTCTATCTGCCAGGCGAATATCTCGCGGCGGAAGGCGTGCCGGCCGACCCCAAGGCGGCGCTGTGCCACCCCGCGCTTCCCGCCGTGTGCCGCCGCGTGGCGGCGTTGGCGGACGCCTATTTCCGCGACGCTCAGGCAGCGATGGCGCTGTGCGATCCGCGCGCGATGAAACCGGCCCGGCTGATGGGCGCGACCTACGCCGCCATCCTCTCCCGGCTGGAGGCCTCCGGCTGGGCCGATCCCACGCAGCGCGTCAGCCTGCCGAAATGGCAAAAGATCTGGCTCGCCCTGCGCTACGGTCTGCTATGAGTGCAAGTCCATGAACGGCCAGCTGCACATCATTGGCGCCGGCCTCGCTGGCCTGTCCGCGGCGTTGACGGCCACCGCCCGGGCCGTGACGGTCTACGAGGCCGGCCCCGCCGCCGGCGGGCGCTGCCGGTCGTATCTGGACCGCGAACTCGGCATCCGCGTCGATAACGGCAACCACCTGCTGCTGTCGGGCAATACGGACGCGATGGCGTTCGTCGACCAGATCGGCTCCCGCGGCTCGCTGGGTGGGCCGGGCAAGCCGATCTTCCCGTTCATGGATCTCGACACCGATGCGCGCTGGATCGTGCGGCCGAACCGCGGCGCGATCCCCTCCTGGATCTTCCGCCGCTCCCGCCGGGTGCCCGGCACGTCCGCGACCGATTACCTGAAGCTACTATCGCTGGCGCGGATCCGCGATGACCGGGTCGTGGCGGGCTGCCTGCCGCGCGGACCGCTCTACACACGCCTGATCGAGCCCCTGGCCATCGCCGCGCTCAACACCAAGCCTGAACAGGGCCTCGCCCGGCTGCTCGGCACCGTCATGCGGGAAACCCTGTTGAAGGGCGGCAGTGCCTGCATCCCGCTGTTCCCGCGCCAGGGCTGGTCGGAAACGCTGATCGATCCCGCTTTGGCCTGGCTGGAAATGCACGGCGGCGACATTCGCCTGGGCCAGCGGATCGCCGCACTGGAAATCACCGGCGACCGCGTCACCGCGCTGCGTACGCCGGACGGCACGATCCCGGTGCAGCCGAACGACGATGTCGTGCTGGCGGTACCCGCCCCGGTCGCGGCCGATCTGCTGCCGGGCCTCACCACGCCGGATGCGTTCGAGGCGATCGTGAACGTACACTACCGCACCGATGCCGCCGGAGAGGCCGCCGCGATGGCCGCGACCGGCGATGCCGGCTTCATCGGCCTGCTCGGCGGCATGGCGCAATGGGTGTTCGTCAAGCCGGGTCACGTCTCCGTTACCATCAGCGCCGCCAGCGACATCGTCGACCAGTCCGCCGAACAGCTCGCCACGTCGATCTGGCCGGACGTTCGCACCGCGCTGCGTCTGACCGACCCGATGCCCACTTGGCGCGTGGTGAAGGAAAAACGCGCCACCTTCGCCGCCACCCCGGCGCAGGAGCGCCGCCGCCCACCGGCACGAACCCGCCTCGCCAACCTCGTGCTGGCCGGGGACTGGACCGCCACAGGCTTGCCCGCAACAATCGAAGGTGCCATCAGGTCGGGCCGGACTGCGGTGCAGCAATTGCGCCCCGCGTGAACAATCCGCCTGATCAACCGACCGGAAAAATGCCCTGCGACAACGCCTCTCCCGCCACACATCCAGCCGACGAGCAACTGGTTGCCGCCGTTGCGCGCGCGGGCACGGCACTGAGCCAGCGCCAGAAGCCGGACGGACATTGGGTGTTCGAGCTGGAGGCGGATGCAACCATTCCCGCCGAATACGTGCTGCTGGAGCATTACCTTGACCGGATCGACCCCGAGCTCCAGGCCAAGATCGGCGTCTATCTGCGCTCCATCCAGGGCGACCATGGCGGCTGGCCATTGTTTCACGATGGCGCCCTCAACATCTCCGCCAGCGTCAAGGCCTATTTCGCCCTGAAGGCGATCGGCGACGACCCCGCCGCGCCGCATATGGTCCGCGCGAGGGACGCCATCCTGGCCGCCGGCGGCGCCGAACGGTCCAACGTTTTCACTCGAATCCAGCTTGCCCTGTTCGGCCAGGTGCCGTGGCACGCCGTGCCGGTGATGCCGGTGGAAATCATGCACCTGCCGCGCTGGTTTCCGTTCCATCTATCGAAGGTCAGCTACTGGTCGCGCACTGTCATCGTCCCGCTTCTGGTTCTGATGGCGCTGAAGCCGCAGGCCCGCAATCCGCGCGCCATCGCCATCCCGGAACTGTTCACAACGCCGCCCGAGCAGGTGCGCGACTGGATCCGCGGTCCCTATCGATCCGCCTGGGGGCGGTTCTTCAGAGGTGTCGACGTCGTGCTGCGCCGGATCGAGACGCTGTTCCCCGCCACGGTCCGACGCCGTGCCGTGCAGAAAGCGGAGAGCTTCGTGATCGAGCGGCTGAACGGCGAGGACGGGCTGGGCGCCATTTACCCGGCCATGGCCAATTCCGTGATGATGTTCGACCTGCTGGGCTATCCGCCCGAGCATCCCCACGCCGCCATCGCCTGGGCCTCGGTGCGCAAGCTGCTCGTGATCGGACCGGACAGCGCCTATTGCCAGCCCTGCTTCTCCCCGGTGTGGGACACCGCCCTGGCCGGCCTGGCGATGACCGAAGCCGGCTTCATCCCCGAGGGAGGCCCGAATTCGGCCGGCGTGAACGCCGCCAGCGCCTGGCTGCGCGAGCGCCAGATCACCGAATTGGTCGGGGACTGGGCGGTACGCCGCCCGGACCTAGCGCCCGGCGGCTGGGCCTTCCAGTACAACAACCCGCATTACCCCGACGTCGATGACACCGCCGTCGTCGGCATGCTGCTGGCGCGTAACGGCGATCCGGCCCATGCCGAGGCGATCGCCCGGGCCTGCGCCTGGATCATCGGCATGCAGTCGGGTGGTGGTGACGCCAGCGATGGGGGCCCAAGTGATGGAGGATGGGGCGCGTTCGAACCGGAAAACACCCATGCCTACCTGAACCACATCCCCTTCGCAGATCACGGCGCCCTGCTCGACCCGCCGACAGCCGATGTCACGGCCCGCTGCGTATCGTTTCTCGTGCAGACCGGAATGACCCGCGAAGACCCGGTGCTCGCCCGCGCCATCGCCTATCTGAAGCGCGAACAGGAAGAAGACGGCAGCTGGTTCGGCCGCTGGGGCACCAACTACATCTACGGCACCTGGTCGGTGCTCTGCGCATTGAACGCCGCCGGCATCCCGCACGAGGATCCCTCGATGCGCCGGGCCGTTGCCTGGCTGCTGTCGGTGCAGCGCGACGACGGCGGATGGGGCGAGGACGAGGAGAGCTACGCCGCCGCCGCGCCCGGCCGCTACAAGGAAAGCACGCCGAGCCAGACCGCCTGGGCCCTGCTCGGCCTGATGGCGGCCGGCGAAGCCGCCAATCCCGCCGTGGCGCGCGGTGTGGACTGGCTGATGCGCACGCAGCGTCCGGACGGCGAATGGGACGAGCAGCCCTACACGGCCGTCGGTTTCCCGCGCGTCTTCTATCTGCGCTATCATGGTTACAAGTTGTTTTTTCCTCTGATGGCGATGGCCCGCTATCGCAATCTTCGGCGCGCCAACACGAATCGGGTGGAATTTGGATTCTAGAACAGTCGGGGCCGTGGTTGGTTTGCAGGCGGAAGCCCGGATGGTGGCCGCCGCCGCGCATCATCTGGGATTTCGCGTTGCCGTCGGGGGCGGCACCGCTTCGGGCGCCGAAGCAGCCGCGCGGACCCTTGTGGCCGAGGGCGCCCTGGCACTGGTCAGCATCGGCCTGGCCGGCGGGTTGCAGCCATTGCTGCGCGCCGGAAAGATTCTCATCCCCCGCGAGATCGTGCTCGAGAACGGCCAGCGTTTTCCAACCGATGAGGAATTGAACCGGTTTCTGGGCGGCCCAACCCCCCATGTCATTCTGGGTGGGGACCGGGTCATTGCCGACAAACGGCAAAAGAAGGTCCTCTGGACCCTGACCGGCGCCGCCGCCGTGGATCTGGAAAGCGGCACCGTGGCCAAAATCGCCACCGAGTTTGGCCTGCCCTTCGCCGCGCTGCGGGTCATCTGCGACGCCGCAACACGCAACCTGCCGCCGCTCGCCCTCGAGGCGCTGAACCAGAGCGGCAAGGTCGAACTCGGATCGGTGCTGAAGGCGCTGGCTATCAACCCGCTACAGATGCCGAACCTGATCGGCGTCGCCGCCGACGCGCTGGCGGCGCGCCGGGCCATCGTGCGATATCTCTGGTCCCTGAAACCCACGCCTTGATTTCAGGCACGGGCCCGCGCGCGGGTCAGCCCGCGAAGCGAACCAGCCGGCCCGTGGGGGTTCCCAGCACCTCATCCTCGCGCATCACCGCCCGGCCACGGATGATCGTGGCCATCGGCCAACCGGTGATGTCCATGCCCGCGAAGGGGGTCCAGCCGCTGGGCGAGACGATCCACGATTCCTCGATCCGCCGCTGGCGCTTCATATCCACCAGGGTGAAATCGGCGTCATAGCCCGCGGCGAGCCGCCCCTTGCCGACCACGCCATACACCCGGGCGGGCCCGGCCGACATCAGATCGACCATGCGGGGCAACGACAGCCGGCCGGCGTTGACATGGTTCAGCATCAGCGGCACCAGCGTCTGCACGCCCGTCAGCCCCGCCGGACACTCCGGCCAGGGCAGCAGCTTCCTGGCCCGCGGATGCGGCGCGTGGTCGGACCCCACGGTATCGACCGTGCCGTTGCGGATCGCCTCCCAGCTGGCGTCCATATGGCGTTGGCCGCGGATCGGCGGGTTCATCACGCCGAAACCCTTCAACCGGTCATACACGTCCGGCGCCACCTGGGTCAGATGATTGACCAGCACCTCCACGGTGCAGATGTCGCGATAGTCCTGCAGATAGTCCAGTTCCTCGGCCGTGGACACATGCAGGATGTGGGCAAGCCGGCCGGTCTTGGTGGCCAGCGCCATCAGCCGGCGGGTGCCCAGGAAGGCGGCTTCCTCGTCGCGCCAGACCATGTGGTTGGAATAGGGGTCGCCCGACTTGAACATGCCCTTGCGGGCCTGCAGCCGGTACTCGTCCTCGGAATGATAGGCGATGCGCCGGCGGCCGGAGCGCATGACCTTCTCCAGGTTCTCGTCATCCTCGACCATCAGATCGCCGGTGGAGCTGCCGGCGAAGATCTTGACGGCGCAGACGCCCTTGCCGAGTTCCAGGTCCACCAGTTCGGGGATGTTCGTCTTGGTGCCGCCGACATAGAGCCCCATGTCGCACCAGGCGACCTGCTCCACATAGCCCTGCTTCCAGGCCAGCTTTTCCACATCGACGATGGAGGGGGTGGTGTTCGGCATGTCGAATACGGCGGTGAACCCGCCGAGGATGGCCCCCTTGGTGCCGGTGGGAATGGTTTCCACCGCCGCGTCGCCGGGATCGCGCAGATGCACGTGCGGGTCGATCAGGCCGGGCAGCACGTGCAGCCCGGTCGCGTCGATCGTCTCCCCGGCGGTTGCGCCGGCGGGCACGCCGATGGCAGCGATGCGCCCGTTGCGCACGCCGATATCGGCGGCTTCCATCCCCCATGGCAGAACGCAGGTTCCGTTACGGATCAGCAGGTCAAAATGCTCGGCCATCGGATCGCTTCCTCTATTTGGCGGCCAGCTAGTGAGCCGACAGGGTCTCGAACACATCGCCCGCCGGGGCAAGGCCCTGGATGTGGGTACGATGCCACAGCGCGTAGAACAGCAATTCCCAGGCGGTAAAGCCGTGCCGCCAGCGATGGATGTTGCGGAACAGATGCTCGACCTTCTCGGGATGGGCGATTTCCCGCACGCCTTCCTGTGCCGCGACCAGGGGGCCGAGCCGGGCGCCTTGGCCCTTGATCCAGGTGCCGACCGGAACGGTGAAGCCCTGCTTGGGCGCAAACGGCGTCGCGATCGGCAGATGCTTCTCCAGCCATTTCCGCAGCAGGTACTTCCCGTGCTGGCCGCGGAACTTCAGATTGTCGGGCAGCCGGAACGACGCCGCAGCCACCCCCGGATCAAGGAACGGCGTGCGTCCCTCCACCGCATGCGCCATCAGGCAGCGGTCCATCTTCAACAGCAGATCGTTGGGCAGCCAGTCGTCGATATCCACCGCCTGCGCGGTTTGCAGCCGCGATCGGCCGCCATCGCCGGCCTGTGCCTCGGACGCGGCGATGCCGTCGCGCCAGCCGGTCGGGCGTTCGCGCAGCACGTCCACCCGGTCAAAATTGCCGCGTGTGCGCATCGATCGCCCACCCAGCCACCACGGCTTCATCGCCTTGGCGTAGCGCGAATAGCCGCCGAACAGCTCGTCCCCGCCCTCGCCCGACAGCACCACCTTCACGTCCTGACGCGCCCGCCTCGCCAGGAACCAGGTCGGGATGATAGCATAGTCCATCGCCGGGTCGTCCATGCAGGCGACGATTTCCGGCAGATGCTGCCATACCATCGCCTCGTTCACCTCGATCGTCTCGTGATGCGCGCCCAGCGCCTTAGCCACCACGGCGGCCTGCGCCCGTTCGTCGGGCACGCCTCGTGTGCCCTCGGCCGTGACAAATCCGGCGGTGAAGGCCAGCACCGGCTGGCTGTTCAGCCGCGCCATCAGCGACAGCAGGGCGGAGCTGTCGATCCCGCCGGAAAGGAACATGCCGTACGGCACGTCGCTGCGCTGGTGCAGGTCCACGCTTTCCTCAAGCGCCTTGTCCAGCCGCACGAGTGCGGCCTCCTCGCTGATCACCTCCGGCGGGCCGGCCGGCAGGGCCGCGCGACGGCGGCGGTCGATGATTTTCCCATCGGCGCAGGTCAGCGTCTCACCGGGCAGCAACCGCTTGATGCCCTCGAAGATCGTCTCCCGCCCCGTGGTGAACTGCAGCTGCAGCAGCTCGTCGCGGGTCTGCGGGCGCACCCGCCGTTCGACCAGCCCGGCCTCCAGCAGGGCGCGCGGCTCGGACGCGAAGGCCAGCCCGCCCTTGATCTCGGCGATATAGAGCGGCTTGATGCCGAACGGATCACGCGTGAGGGTAACGGTCCGCGCCGCGCGCTCGTGGATCGCGATGGCATACATGCCGCGCAATTCGTCGGCGTAGGCGGCTCCGTCGCGAATCCACAGGTGCAAAGGCGGCTCGCAATCGCTGTTGGAGGAGAAGTTCACCCCCAGCAGGCCGGCCCGTAATTCGCGGTAGTTGTAGACCTCGCCATTGCCGACCAGGGCGGCCGAACCGGCGTAGAGCGGCTGGTCGCCAGTCGCGAGATCGATGATGGACAGCCGGTTGTGCATCAGCGCCACCCGGCCCACCACGGTGTGGCCCGAGCCGTCCGGTCCGCGATGCGACAGCGAACGGGTGAAGCTGTCGAGCGTGGCCGCATCGGGCGGGGCCGCGCTGGGTGCCAGGATCAGGCCGGCAATGCCGCACATCAGGGCTTCTCCACGGTAGAAAGAAAATGGCGCCAACGCGCCAGAACAGGGGCTGCGGCAAACTCGGCTTCGAAACGCGCGCGCCCGGCATCGGCCAGGCGCGCTGCTTTCTGCGGGTCCGCGAGCAAAGCCGCAAGCGCCTCGGCAAGCGCGGCGGAATCCTCGATGGGCACGAGTATCCCGTCCTCTCCCGGCACGATGAGTTCCTTCGGCCCGGCGGAAGCGGCCGCGACCACCGGAATACGGGCGCCGAATGCCTCGATCACCACGTTGCCGAGCGGCTCGTGCCGAGAGGGGCAGACCAGGATATCGGCGGCGGCGAGCAAGGCGGCCGTATCCGTGCGCCAACCCGGCAGATGCAGACGGTCCGCAACCCCCTCACGGTGCGCCAGTTGCTCCAGCGCCGCACGCTCCGGACCTTCCCCGGCGATCAGCACATGTACGCCCGGCAGAAGCGGCAAGGCGCGGATCAGCACGTCGAAGGCCTTGTTGGTGTGCAGCCGGCCAAGCGCGAGCAGCAATTTGGCGCCGGCGGGAATGCCCAGCGCGGCCCGATCGGCCGCCACCTGCCCCGGAGGCGCGGCGCCTCCCATGTCCGGCGCGAAATTCGGCAAATAATGCACTCGATCCGCGGGCCAGCCCTGGTCCCGGATCCATGTCGCGATCCCCTGCGTGTTGCCGACCAGATGGTCGCAGTTGCGGTAATACCGAAGGTCGTAATACCCGCCGAGCCGGCCGACCGTGACCCAGGGGCCGTTGGGCGTGAATCGCGCGGCGCGGTTCATCCACGCCACGGCCACGCGCGGACCGAACTCCCTCAGCACGCGCATCAGCCTCGGCCGGGTCAGCAGATCGAGATGGCCGCCAAAGCCAAGCTGCACCGGCTGCAATCCCTCGGCCATCAGGCGGCCGGCCCGCTCGGCATTGCGCCGGATTACCGGCAGAACGGTATCCCCGCCCTGGTGCAGGGCGATGGTCAGGCGTTCGAAGAACAATTCCGCCCCGCCGGCGGGCGAGCCGGCCATGATCTGCGCCACCTTCACCGGCGGCTGATCCATGGGTCAAGCGACCGCATACGGGCATTCTGGCATGCGGCGTTTCGCCTGGATAAAGGAATCGGGATCATGCAGGGCGGCTGTCTAGCACTTCTTGTCCGAACATGCGCCAGGGCCCAACTATAGTCCCATGACATATCTGACAGAACTGCCGGCGCGCGGGGTCATCGAGGTGGCGGGAGAGGACCGGGTATCGTTCCTCCAGGGCCTCGTCTCCAACGACGTGGAACAGGTGGCGCCCGGCCACGCCGTGTGGGCCGGTCTGCTGACACCGCAGGGCAAGTATCTGGCCGATTTCTTCATCCTGACCGGCGGCGGCACCCTGTTGCTGGACTGCGAAAGATCGCAGATCCCGACATTGGTGCCAAAACTGTCGCGCTTCCGGCTACGCGCCAAGGTGACCGTTGCGGCGCGGGACGATCTGCGGGTCGGCGCGGCCTGGGGGGATACCGCGCCGGCGTCGGGCATCGTGGCCCCCGACCCACGGCTGCCCAAAGCCGGCTGGCGGCTGATTTCCGCCTTGCCGCTGGCTGCCAATGCCTCTCCGAATGACTGGGACCGCCACCGGCTGGCGCTGGCCCTGCCCGATGGCACGCGCGACCTGGAAGTGGACAAGACCGTGTTGCTGGAGGCGGGCTTCGATGATCTGGGCGGGATATCCTGGACCAAGGGCTGCTACATGGGCCAGGAACTGACGGCGCGGACCAAATACCGCGGCTTGCTGAAGCGCCGGCTTGTCCCGGTCATCCTGGCACCCGGCACGCAAGACACCGACCTGCCCGAACCGGGAACCCCCGTGCTGGACGATGGCGTGGAAGTCGGGACAATACGCTCCAGCCGGGATGGCATCGGGCTGGCGGTCATACGGCTGGACGCGATCGGCAAACCCTTGTCCGCCATGGGCAAGCGGCTGACCGCCGGATGGCCCGCATGGGCAACGGCACCTCACTCAACGCCTGAGACGTCCGCCTAAGCGTTCCCAGCCTATGCGTTGAGGGCGTGCGCGGCCGCCGGTGGCCAGGTGAGCGTCGCGACGTCGCCGGGTTCCACCGGATGACTGTAGAACAGATGATCCGGCATCAAGGCCGCAGCCTCCACGCCCGCATCGGTGGCCAGCGCCACCCGAACGATCGGTCCCTGATATTCCACAACGGCCACTCGCCCGGTAAGGCTCCTGCCGCCTGAAACGTCGGCGCCGATACCGTCCCCCGCACCGCGCAGCGTGCAATGATCGGCGCGCACGGCGATCATTCCATTCTGCCATGGCAGCACGTTGTGTCCGCCGATGAAGCGGGCGATGAAGGCGCTGGCCGGGCGCTCGAAAACCTCGCGCGGCGATCCGCCCTGGCGGATGCGGCCATCCTCCATCACCACCATCAAATCCGCCAGGGCCATCGCCTCTTCCTGGCTGTGCGTGACGTGAATGAAGCTGATCCCGAGTTCGCGTTGCAGGCGCTTGAGTTCCTCGCGCATGCGCACCCGCAGGAACGGATCCAGCGCCGACAACGGCTCATCCAGCAGCAGCACGCTCGGCTTGGTGATCAGGGCGCGCGCCAGCGCCACGCGCTGCTGCTGACCGCCGGAAAGCTGCGCCGGCAGCCGGGCGGAAAAATCCTCCATATGCACCAGGGCCAGGAATTCGCGCGCCTGCCTGTGGCGTTCCGCCTTCGCCACACCGCGCATCTTCAGGCTGAAGGCCACGTTGTCCAGGCAGTTCAAATGCGGGAACAACGCGTAGTTCTGAAACATCATTGCGGTGCCGCGCTGCGCCGGCGCCAACTCGGTGACATTGCCGCCATTGATCAGGATATCGCCCTCGCTGATCGTTTCGTGTCCGGCGATCATCCGCAACGTGGAGGTCTTGCCGCAGCCGCTTGGCCCGAGCAGGCAGGTATAGCTGCCCTTGGGAATGCGCAGGGAAATCGCATCCACCGCCACCGTATCGCCATATCGCTTGGTGACCGAGATCAGCTCAACGTCAAACCTTGGGTCCATCAACCTATCCTAAGTATGAAATGATCAGGCGGCCTTCATCAGGCCGCGGCGGCGCTGCATGCGAAACACCAGCAGCAGGGTCACGCCGATGACCGCGAACGATACCGCCGTGGTGATCGTGCCGATCGCGAACAGCGTCGGCGAGCTGGAGGACGAGATCAGGGCATAGATCTCCAGCGGAAGCGTGTTCTTCGTCCCGATGGTCAGCGTGGTGCGGGCATATTCGTCATAGGACAAAGTGAACGCCCCCATCGCCACGCCGAGAATGCCGGGCAAGAGGATCGGCAGGGTCACGTGCACCAGCCGCTGCCAGGCAGTCGCACCCAGATCGCTGGCCGCCTCCTCCCAGGATCGGTTGAAACGATTGACCACGGCGAACATGGCCAGCAGGCCGAACGGCAGCGTCCAGGTCAGTTGCGCGCCAAGCGCGGAGGTGAACAGATTTGTCTGCCAGCCCAGGAACTGAAACCCGAGGCCGATGCCGAACCCCACGAGCAGGCTGGGCATCACCAGGCTGGCGATCGCCAGATAAAACAGCGCGCCCGATCCGGGAAACTTGCGGCGGAAGCCAAGTCCGGCAGCCACCGAGACCGCCACGGTGATGCAGCTCACCAACACGGCCAGTTCCAGCGAACGGCTGAACGAGACCGGAATATTCGCCATCTGCCCAGGCTTTACGATATCGCGAAACCACGTGAGGGACGTGCCGACCATCGGAAACGTCACGCCACCCTCCGGCCCCTGAAAGGACAGCACGTAAATCACGGCCATCGGCCCATACAGGAACACCAGAAACAAGCCGAACAAACTACCCAGGGCGTAGGTCGTCCAGGGCCGCTTCTCACCTTTACGCGTCACGCTAGCCATGATGGAGGCCTCCGCACGATGCCGCCGGTGCTGGGAGCATGAACCTCATTTCACCAGTTCCTTTCGCACATCCACCACCCGCATCATCCCGGCGACCAGGATGGCGACGAAAATCACCAGGATCATCGCGTTCGCGGCGGCCGGCGGGTACTGCATCGCCTGGATCTCGGTGGACAGTGCCGACACGATCGAGGCGCTCTGCCCGCCGCTCATTTGCTTGACGACAAAATAATCGCCCATCACCTGGGTGAACACCAGGATCGACCCGAGCGCGATGCCGGTCTTCGACAGCGGGATCACCACATTGACCATGGTCTGCCACCGGCTGGCACCTGAATCCCTTGCCGCTTCCAGCAGGGCCGGATCGATCTTGCTCAGCGAGTTCGCGATCGGGCCGATCATCAGCAGGGTGAATAGATGCACATAGGTGATGATGACCGCGAAGTCAGAAAACAGCAGAAACTCCAGTGGTTTGCTGGTGATATGCGAATCCATCAGCAATTGGTTGAATGCCCCATTGCGGCCCAGGAATGGTATCCAGGCAATGGTCCGGATGATTCCCGAGGTCCAGAACGGTATCGCGCAAAGCAGAAAGAACACGATGCGCAGGGTCGCGCTGCGCACGTGGAAGACCAGAAAATACGCGATGTTGAAACCGAGGAACAGCGTGATCGCCCAAACGATGGAGGCGAATTTCAGCGAACTGAGATACACGCGCAGCGTCGCCGGCGTGGTCAGCAATTCCTGGTAGTTGTCCAGCATGAAAGCCGGATAGATGCCGGTTCGGTCGTAATCGAAAAAGCTCACCGCCAGGAACAGGACGGTCGGCAGTGCGAACAGAACCACCAGGATCAGCGCCAGCGGTGCCACCTGCATCCAGGAAACCAGCCAGGGCTGCAGACGCAGGGATGGCAATTTCCACCGGTTCCGGGCGGCGGGTATCGTTTGCACCGATGCCACTGTGCCGCGCCCGATCATTGACTCACCTCAAATCCTGCAGGCCGCATCAATCCGCCGCCAGTTTCGTCATGTCGCGCGAGCGCATCAGCGGCATGACCCGGGTGCCGAACTGCTCCATGCCGATCACGAAATCGTCGAACGTCATCATCACGCCGCGCACACCGGGCACTTCGGACAACTCGTCCAGCATCCGCGCGATCGACGCGTAGGATCCCACCAGAACGCCCTGGTTGGTCGGCAGCTTGTTGGTGCCGAGGATCTTGCGCCGGTTGGGCTGGGCGAAACGGTCCGTGCTGGGGTCGTCCTCCGCCTGGGCATCGCGGTAGGCCAACGCCTCCACATCGGTGCCGGCCTTATAATGTTCCCATTTCGCCATCGCCGCGTCATCGGTTTCATCGGCGATGATCATGGTCAGGATGAGCGCCCCGCAATCGCGGCCGGTTACCTGGTTCGCGGCCACCAGACGAGCAACACTTTCCGTGACCGCCCTGGGCTGGTTCACGCCAAAGCTGGCGCAGAAATTATAGTCGGCATATTGCGCCGCGTAGCGGGTCCCGGCATCGCTTTGCGCCGCGCAGATGATCGGAATTTTCCCGGACGGCATCGGCAGGCACTGGCAATCATCCATCTGGAAGAAATCGCCCTTGAAGTCGGACTTCCCGGTCTCCCACAAATCCCGCATGACCGTCACGTACTCGGCACAATAATCGTAGCGGCGGCGATAATGTTCAGCCCCGGGCCAGATGCCCATCTGGGTGTATTCCCGCCGCTGCCAGCCGGAGATGATGTTCACCCCGAAACGGCCATGCGAGATGCTGTCGATCGTCGCCGCCATGCGCGCCGCGATCGGCGGCGGCATGGTCAGAACGGCACAGGTGGCAAACAATTGGATCCGCTTGGTAACGGCGGCGAGGCCCGCCATCAACGTGAACGATTCCAGGTTGTAGTCCCAGAACTGCGACGGCCCGCCGAAGCCGTGCAGCTTGATCATCGACAGCGCGAAATCGAAGCCGAACCCCTCGGCCTTCTCCACGATCGTACGGTTCAGGTCGAACGAAGGCTTGTATTGCGGTGAAGTCGTAGAAATCAGCCAGCCATTATTGCCGATCGGAATGAATACGCCGAGTTGCATGGTCAAAGCTCCCTGAAGATCATCGGAAACGCACGCAGCCGCCGAATATCAGGAGGAGATGAACTCGTTCCATTTACGGGTGGCGTAGCGGTCCTCGTCCATCACAGAGTTCCATACGGCGATATTGCCGAGACGCTCGGTATAGGAACCGCCGTCACGAACATTGCCGGCCTTCTCCATCAGCTTGCCGAACGGGCTTAGGATGTCCGTCGCCGCCGGCTTGCCGTCGTACCAGTAATCCCATTCGGCGGCGGTCAGGAATTTGCGGGCATTCTCCGGCTGGGCCGAGTAATACCCCTGCCGCGCGATGAAGGCGCCCTGGAATCCGCCGGTGTACCAGTTCATGTACTCGTTGAAACAATCCAGCTTTAGCCCATCCACGTGCTTCATCAGGCCCAGCGTGTAGCCCCAGCCGCGATAGCCTTCCTTGAGCGGCTGGAACGTGCAGGCGATCCCGCGGGAGCGAACCGCCGCAACCGCCGGGGACCACATCGACTGGATCACCACCTCGCCCGAGGCCATCAGGTTCACCGATTGGTCGAACGACGTCCAGAAGGAGCGGAACTGGCCGGATTTCTTCAGATCCATCATCACCTGGATGGTCTTGTCGATCTCCGGCTTCGTCATGTTCCCCTTGTTGCCGTACTTGATCTCGCCGCGTGCCTCCATGGCCATCGCAACGTCGATGATCCCGATGGTCGGGCTGTCCTGCAGCGCGGCCTTGCCCTTGAATTCCGGGCTCAGCAGATCCCCCCAGCTGGTAATCGGGCGCCCGGTCAGGTCCGGACGCACACCGAGCGTATCGCCGTTGGTAACGGTCGGAATGCCGGTAACCCATTCGGTCGGCGTGCCATCGGTTACCTTCTGCCCGGTCGCATCGGTCGCATACAGCACCATCGTCGGCGTGATGCCCTGCTGCGGTGCCTTGCGGCCATCGGCGTACTCACCCTTGGTGAACAGCGGTAGCGTCTTGTCCCAGTACTTGAACTTGCTGAGGGGGATCGCCTGCAGCACGCCGCGCCCGATCAGGTAGCGCATATACACCAGGCTGATATCGGCGCAGTCGATGGAACTGGACTGCGACAGAAAGCGGTTCAGCAGGTCGGCGTTTTCCGAGGCCTGCATCTGCACCGTGAAACCCAGATCCTTGCTCGCCTGCTCGGCAATGGCCGGGATGGCGGTAACCGGCGGGCCGGCATGGTGCAGGACCACATCCTTGATGTTTTGTGCCCAGATCGTCGGAAACCCCGTCAGCGCGCCGGAGCCCGCCGCAAGACCGCCAACCGCAGCAGCCCCCTTCAGCAGCCTCCGGCGTGAAACGCCCCGCGATGGCATTGCCGACCCACCCAACTTATCTGTCCCCGACATAAACCACTCCTTGTTGCGGCACCTGCTTTGACGCCTGCCTTGGTGCAGTGCAGCAAAAATGATGCCACGGTAATCTAAGCCGGATCAGCCTCACGCTTTCCACCGCAGGCCTGGACCAGGGAGCCGTCTCCGATCCTTTCGGCCTTCTGGCGCCACAGTCAAAATGTATATTATTTAGGCAACTGCCCTATTTTTGTCTCTCTGCCGGTTCCCCATCGGATTCATTCGGCGGATATGATTAAATTATGGTCTGGTTGCTCAAGCCGGGCCCAGCATCCTGGCCACGACACCGAGGCCGATCGCTGGCACGCTTCTTGGTGGTATCGTTCGTGTTCCACCCCGCCATCCCCGACCAGCAGCCTTTCAGCGAAGGACCGGCCCATGCCCGATGATGCCGTCAGCCAGGCCACAGACCTGCATTTTCTATCCGTTACCCAGGCCGCCCGACTGATCGAAAGGCGGCAACTCTCTCCCGTCGAGCTGACCGAAGCCTTCTTGCGCCGGATCGAGGCGATCGACCCGCAGCTCAACGCCTATCTTCTGGTCACCGCCGAACTCGCCCTCAAGCAGGCGCGCGCGGCGGAAGCGGAGATCATGGCCGGCAACCACCGCGGCCCGATGCACGGCATCCCCTACGCCCTGAAAGACATCTATTGCACCGCCGGAATCCGCACGACCGGCCACTCCCGCACCCGCGCGACCTACGTCCCCGATTTCGATGCAACGACCGTCACCAAACTGCACGCGGCCGGTGCCGTCCTGCTGGGCAAGCTGTCGACGCATGAATTCGCCCATGGCGGCCCGTCCTTCGACCTCCCCTGGCCACCGGCGCGCAACCCCTGGAACCGGGATCACTTCACCGGCGGCTCCTCCAGCGGTTCCGGCGCCGGCGTGGCGGCCGGGCTGATGATGGCGTCCCTCGGCTCGGATACCGGCGGCTCCATCCGCAATCCCGCCGCCCTGTGCGGCCTCGTCGGACTGAAGCCGACCTACGGCCTGGTCAGCTGCAACGGCGTGATGACCAACTCCTTCACCTACGACCACGCCGGCCCGATGACCTGGACCGTGGAGGATTGCGCCATCCTGTTGAATGCCATCGCCGGCCACGACCCCGCCGACCCCGCCAGCGCCCGGCATGACATTCCCGACTACCGGACCGGCCTGCATGCCGGGATCAAGGGACTGCGCGTCGGCGTGCTGCGAAAGCTGTACGCCGACGATGTCCGGGTATCCGCTCCGGTGATCGCGGCGATGGACGCGGCGCTGGATGTGCTGCGCGGCCTTGGCGCCACATTGGAGGACGCCGAGATCAGGCCGGCGCAGGATTACTACGACGTGAAGCTGGTTGGCGCGGAGAGCGAGGTATATGCCGTGCACGAGCCGGCGCTGCGCACCCGCCTGGCCGATTTCGGCGAGGACTTCCTCGGCCGTTCGCTCGGCGCCCTGTTCATGACCGGGGCTGACTACATGCAATCCTCCCGCGAGCGGCGGAAGATGATCACGCAGATGGCCCCGCTCCACGAGAAGTTCGACGTACTGGTTACCGCCGCCCCCGGCCCCGCACCGTTGCTGAGCGCGCCGCGCGCGATCGATTTCTGGCGCAAGGGATCGTCCTTGACCACGCCGTTCAACGTCACCGGCGGGCCGGCTTTGGCCCAGTGCATTGGTTTCACCGCGGAGGGTCTGCCCCTGTCGATGCAGATCGTCGGCCGGCCGTTCGATGACGCCTCCGTGCTGCGCGTGGCACAGGCCTACGAACAGGCCACTCCCTGGCGCGGCGTTCGCCCGAAGCTCGACGGGGAAGCGCGCTTCTCGACCGAGTTGCCGCCGGTGCCAGAGCCCGCGCGGGCTGACATCGGCCAGCCCCGCCGCGATGAGATCACCGCCCTGTGCCGGCGCGCCGGACTGACGCTCAACGAACGGCATTTCGAGCAGCTCTGCGCAACGGCGCCCTACGTGGACGCGATGACGGCCCGGTTGCGTGGCATGCGCGAATTCACCGATGAGCCCAGCCATATTTTTCAGTTTCCTCAGCCGGGTTGACTGCCGGCCCGATCGCCGGAGCGAAGATCCACCGTTGTCCCGAACCCGAACTTGCGAATGACTCGCATCGCTCTTGACGGTGCCGCGTGTGCGGGTTAACACCGGATCAGTAAATGCGAATCACTCGCATTCGTAAATTCGAGGTTGGGCGGCGCCAGTCGGTTGCCGTTCCCACCCGCCCGGGAGACAAATCGATGCGCCTTCGTCTGACTGCCTTCCTGTTGCTTGCCACCGTCGGCCTGCAGACCGGCCGCACCGCGCAAGCCGCTGATCCGGTGTTCTCACTCACACTCAAGGATCACAAATTCACGCCGTCGGAACTGACAATTCCTGCCGACACGCGGGTCCGCTTCCAGGTCAAGAACCTTGATGCCACCCCGGCAGAGTTCGAGAGCGATGATTTCAAGGCCGAGAAGATCATCCCCGCCGGCCGGGAAGTGACCATCCTGATCGGCCCGCTCAAGGCGGGCACCTACGAGTTCCACGACGAGTACCACGAGGACGCCTCCAAGAGTAAGCTGATCGTCAAGTAGCGCCGGTCCGGATGCGGCCTTTGTGGCGGACAAGGTCCCAACATCGATGGGAATTCGCCATGGCACCTTATAATACCCTGCCCTCTTGACCGATCACCCATGGACGTCCGCCGCGCGGATCACGAGGAACTCCCATGATTACGCCACCCCAAAATAACCGGCGGCCTGTGCCAACATGTCCGGGTATCCGATGGTCCCTCATCTTGCTGGCCGGCGCGGCCTGTCTCGGTACAGAAGCAAGCCCGGCCTATGCCCAAACATCCGTTTCCCCGGCGGACCCCAGCACTATGCGAACCAACATCGGCCCCCTCGACACGAACTCCGCTCCGGCGGCCGACGCTGGCGATGAGCCCGGCTTCCTGACCGGCATCCTCAAGCGGGACACCCTGCTCGGCAATGCCGGCGGCCTGCGCACCCGGCTAGGCCAGTATGGCATTAGCATGACATTGACCGACGTCAGCGACGTGCTGGGCAATGTATCCGGCGGCATCGACAAAGGCGCCACCTACAACGCGCTGACGACGCTCACCGTGCAGATGGACACCCAGAAGGCGTTCGGATGGGAAGGCGGCACGTTCAACATCAGCGGCCTGCAGATACGCGGCCGCAGCCTCAGCGAATTCTACCTGGCCAATCTGCAGACGGTCAGCAGCGCGGCGGCGGCGCCCACCACCCGGCTGTGGGAACTATGGTACCAGCAAGCCTTCGCCGACGGCGCCTTCGATGTGAGGCTGGGACAGCAGAGCGCCGATCAGGAATTCCTCGCCAGCAAGGAAGCGGCGCTGTATCTGAATTCCGCGATGGGTTGGCCGGTGCTGAATGCGTACAACCTCTATGCCGGCGGGCCCAGCTATCCGCTTTCCTCGCTCGGCGTGCGGTTCCGCGGGCAACCCACCAGCGATATCACCGTGCTGGCAGGCGCGTTCCAGGACAACCCGCCTGGCGGTCCCTTCAACAATGACAGCCAGTTGCGCGGCTCCACGCGCTGGGGCGGCAACTTCAACCTGCGCACCGGCGCGCTGTTCATCGCCGAGGTGCAGTACGCGCTCAATCAACCCGCGAATGGCGACATGGACGACGGCCACGGCTCGGCGGGACTGCCCGGCACCTACAAGCTGGGCGCCTGGTTCGACACCGCGTCATTCCCCAACCAACGCTACGACACGATGGGCGTTCCGCTGGCCAGCCCGGACAGCAACGGCATACCCAGGTCGAACCTGCACAACGCCGGCCTCTACGGCCTGATCGAACAGATGATCTGGCGGCCCGATCCCGAGGGTCCCCGCTCCCTCAGCGTATTCGCCCGCGTCATTGGAACGCCGAGCGAACAGAACCTGATCAGCTTCAGCGCCAACGCCGGCGTCAACCTGAAGGCACTGCTGCCCGACCGCGACAACGATACATTCGGCATCGGCTTCGGCATCGCCAAGGTCAGCAGCGCTGCCAGCGGCTTCGATCAGGATACGAACTTCTACGGCACATCGCCATATCCCGTGCCGGTTCGCGGCTCCGAGACATTCCTGGAGATCACCTACCAGATCCAGGTCACGCCCTGGCTCGCCGTCCAGCCCGACTTTCAGTACATCTACAATCCCGGCGGCGGCATCGCCAATCCCAACAATCCCGCGCTGCGCGTGAAGAATGAGGCCGTACTCGGTGTTCGCACCGCGGTGACGTTCTAAGCCTACGCGTCCGATATGAAATGAGGAAGACGATGCGATTTCACTTCGTTCAGGCCGCAGCGCTCGTCTCGATGCTCACGGCCGGCAGCCTCTCGCCGGCCATGGCGGCCGAGGCCGGATTCCTGGAGAAGATCCGGCGGCACACAATCCTGACCTCCACCGTTCCCGACAACGGCGATCAGAACCCATATGCGATCGTCGTGGCGCCTGTATCTTCCGGAACGATCCGGAAAAATGATATTCTGGTCAGTAACTTCAACAATGCCGGAAACCTTCAGGGGTTGGGAACGACGATCGTCGACTATAACCCGACCGCGAAGAAACTGACGCAGTTCGCGCAAATTCCGCGCAACCTGGCAAAATGCCCTGGCGGGATCGGCCTGGGCACGGCGATGACCATGCTGAAAAGTGGCTGGGTCATCATCGGCAGCGCACCGAGCACCGACGGCACCGCCGCCACCAAGGGTCCCGGCTGCCTCATCGTGCTGAACCCGCAGGGCCAGGTCGCCGATGTCTGGGCCGGGCCGGACATCGATGCGCCCTGGGGCAACATGGCGGTGATCGATCATGGCGCGACCGCATCCCTGTTTGTCAGCAATGTCGGCTTCGGCATCGGTGCGGAGAACGATTCGGAACCGACGGACAAGGCAACGGTGCTGCGGATCGACCTGACCATCGCCGACGGCAAGCCGCCCATGGTCGCGCGCAAGACCGTCATCGGCAGCGGCTTTGCCGCTCAGGGCGACAAGGACGTGTTCCTGGTCGGCCCTACCGGCCTGGCGCTCGGCTCAGACGGTACGTTGTATGTATCGGACGCGATCGGCAACCGGATCATGGCGATCCCGGATGCCGCCACCCGGTCCGACAGCGCCGGCACCGGCCGCGAGGTCACAAAGGACGGGCTGTTCCGCCGGCCGCTGGCGATGACCACGGCGCCGAACGGCCATCTGCTGGTTACCAATGGGTTGAACGGCCAAGTGGTGGAGGTGGACCCGGTCAGCGGCACGCAGATCTATGCCCGTTGGATCGATGCCAACAAGGCTCAGACACCCCCCGGCAGCGGCGACCTGTTCGGCATTGCCATGACGCCCGATGGCGATGGTTTCTATTTCGTCGAGGACGAGGTGAACATGCTGGTGCTGGCGCGATGATCTGCCCTTTCAGCCAGGGCGGCCAGGCATCCCGAAGGTTTCTTCTAGGTGCCGCGGGCGGGCTTGCGGCGGCGATGGGCTCCGGTCTGGGGATGCGCGCGGCAGCAGCACAATCCCTGCCGCCGGCAACCGCGGGCCAGGAGCCCTTCTGGGGCCCGCACCAGGGCGGCATTGCCACGCCGCAGCAATCCCACAGCTATTTCGCGGCATTCGACCTGACTGCGCGGCAGCGTTCGGGGATCGTCACGATGCTGCGGGCCTGGACGGAGGCCGCCGCGCGTCTGTGCGCGGGGCACACCGCCGGCCCTCTCGGCACGGACCCCGCCAGGATAGCGCCGGACGGCGGCGCCGCGCTGGGCCTACCGCCGGCCCGGCTGACGATCACGTTCGGCTTCGGGCCCGGCCTGTTCAGCAAGGACGGCAAGGACCGCTACGGTCTCGCCGCCCAGTGTCCGGCGGCGCTCACCGATCTGCCAAAATTCGTTGGCGACCAGCTGGAGCCGGCACGCTCCGGCGGCGACCTGTCGGTGCAGGCCTGTGCCGACGACCCCCAGGTGGCGTTTCACGCGGTGCGCGAACTCGTGCGGCTCGCCTATGGCGTCGCACAACTGCGCTGGGCGCAAACCGGTTTCACAGCAAACACGCCCGCCGATGAAACCGGGCGCAACCTGATGGGCTTCAAGGACGGCACGAACAATCCACCATCGTCGCACTCCGCCCGCCCGACGTCGCCGGACGTGCCGCGTCGACTCGACGAGGTGGTCTGGGTTACCGAAGACGGGCCAGACTGGATGCGCGGCGGCAGCTATCTGGTCACTCGGCGCATCCGCATCTCTCTCGAACACTGGGACCGCACCGAGGTCGATTTCCAGGAGGAAGTCGTCGGCCGGCACAAATACTCCGGCGCGCCGATCGGCACGACCGGCGAGTTCGATCCGCTCGGCCTCGACCGCGTGGACAACGAAGGCAACCCGGTGATCGCCGAGACCGCCCATGTCCGCATGGGCGCCGCCCTGACCAATGACGGCGCGCAAATCCTGCGCCGGGCCTATTCGTACAATGACGGCGCCAGTTTCACCGCCGAACGGTGGCCGCCCTGGCGCCAGGGGATGATGTACGATGCCGGCCTGTTCTTCCTCTGTTACCAGCGCGATCCGCGAACCGGGTTTGTCAGGATTTTCGAGAATATGGCCAAACTCGATGCGCTGAACCAGTTCACCACCCATAACGGCAGCGCCCTGTTCGCCTGCCCCGGTGGGGTGAGCGAAGGCAGCTATATCGGCCAGCTCCTGTTTGAGGCGGGAGCATAGAGCGCAGGGCTTGCCGCTCATGGCCGGAAGGTTCAGTCGCCTGTCGGTCGAAGGATCATGCCCTGCGCCTGCTTCTCGCGAATTTCCTGCACGGCGGCATCCATCGCGATGAACCGCTGTGCCGTCGATGGATGCGTATAGCTCTCTGCGATGTCACCCGGATGCAGCGTCGCCACGCGCCGCCAGAAATCGGGCGCATGCGCAATGTCGAAGCCCGACAACGCCATCACATACAGGCTGATATAGTCGGCCTCGAACTCGAGATCCCTGCCGATATCGGCATTGTTTCCAGGGTCCTGTAAGGCGCCCACCGTGGTCGGCGACCTTGTGCCGGTGTAGGCCTGGCCGATTTCCATCCGATTATCGAACGCCGACCCGGCTGTCCGTCCCTCCGGTCTTTTCAGCCTCCTGACGGCCTGGTGCCTCTTGATTTCGTGACTCATTTCGTGGGCAAGCACCAGCGCCAGCTCATTATCGTCCCGGGCGAACCGCAGCATCCCCTCGCTGACATAAATCCGCTTGCCATCCGTCTCGGCATATATTCTCTCGTTACCGGTCAGATAGGCCGGAAGGTTGCACGCCATCACGCCGACAACGTCCACATGAAACGTCCGGCCGTCGCGTTCGAGGTCGAGGTGAACCGGCGAGCCGTCACGGCTGGAAAATTCCGATATCGACTCGAACCGCTGATCCGCGCCGTCGCCGGCAAGAAGATTTCCATTGACGCGCACAATGTCATCCCCTGGCCACACACCGGCTCGATCCACGGGCCCTCCCGGCGTCACCCGGATGACTTTAAGCCTGTCACCAAGTCCGTATTGTCGATTGGCAATCGCCCGCACGTCGGGCTTGAACGAAAATACATTCGCGACACTCCAGCCGTATCGCGGCACAAGGTCCGAACAAATCGGCGCAGCGCCAATGCGCAAGCGATCGCTGACGGATTGGAGTCGCACGAATTCAACCTGATGGGCCTGGAATGCCATCGCTCTCTGCCGGCGAACCTCGGCAACCTCCAGACCGGATGGCTCGATCGGTGGCATGACGTCGCGTTCGACACAGGCGCCTGCCAGGACCGATATCGAAAACACAAGAAAGCGGAAGGTACGTCGCATGAGGGATCCCGGCAGTCCGCCGATTTCTTAATCTATAACAGTCTACCGATTACAAGGACATCATACAAATCGCGCCGTCACTATTCGTTTGTTCTAAATTTTGAATGTAACAATATTATTGAAATAGCCTACAGATCAGATTTTATATATCGATGATATTCTACTGTTTTATCATTATGCCATTCAAAAAATACAAAATTAACTAAAAGGAGTAGTTAGACTACAGGTAACTGCCCAGGTAGTCGATCGCTGATCGACGGTTGACACGCGAGTCGCGGCATGAGTCAAGCTTCCCATGTCGTTGCCGCCGCCCGATTCCCAATCTGGTTCCGATGCGGGCGCGCCGTCCGGCGAAGCCGCGACGCC